>JAXMKZ010000029.1 GCA_034370385.1 Coriobacteriia bacterium | reverse complement strand
GATGGCGGCGGCGGGGTCGGGTCCTTCGGGGTCGTGACGCCGGCGGTGTTGGTGGTCAGGCCGGGTGCTGCCGTGACACTCGTGACGAGCGAGATGGTGGTGGTCTCGCCGGAGCGCAGCGCCGCGATCGTCCAGGTGGCGTTGTTCGATCCGGATGCTGCGGCGGCCGGTGTGGCGGACGAGTACGCGAGTCCCGCCGTCCAGGTGTCGGTCACGGTGACGGGTGTCGCCGTGGCGTTGCCCGAGTTCGTGACGGTGATGGTCCAGTTGACGGCGTCGCCCACCGTGGCGGTGGCGCCACTTGAGCGGACCTTCGTGATCTGCAGGTCCGGGGCGCCGATAGCGACAGACGCCGACGCCGACACGGTTCCCGCGACGAAGCCGTTACTGTCCCTGGCCCCGCTGACGGTAGCAGTATCCGTCGTCACCGCCCCCGGCGGAGGGGCCTGCGCGGTGAAGGTAACGGTTATCGTCGTCTGCTCGCCGGGGTTCAAGGGACCGCGGTTGTTCCAGACGAGTGATCCTGATGAGGTGCTACTGGGCGGAGGAATGGCCGAGCTGTAATCGAGGTACGCCTCTTCGAACGTATCGGAGACAGGCACCGTCGTGAGGATGGATGTACCCGTGTTGCGCGCGACTATTGTATAGGTGACGTCTTGTCCGACCACGATGGTGGCATCCATCGAGCTTCGGATCTTGCTTACTGTGACTTGGGTATTGACGATCCCAATCGCCGCCTGGCTCACGGACGTACCTGCCGGATCCCCATAGATGTCGGTCGCCGTCACCGTGGCCCGGTTCGTGGTCGTGCCACCCGGCGGGACGGCAAGGGACACAAACTCGACAGTGACGGTCGTGGCGCCGCCCGGCGGAATTGCAGGCAGACTCGTCCATGTGGCCACCCCGGACCCCGTCGCATTCGCCGACGGAGAACTGGTCACTGCCTGGAGGTAGGTGGGCGACCAGGTATCGACGAGCGATGCAGACGTGATGGTGGTGTCCCCGGTATTGCGCACGACCACGTCGAAGCGCACCGCAGAGCCGATGCCCACAGTGGTCGGCTGCGACGCCGAGAGCTGCTTGGTCACGGTAACGCCGGGACGCGTGATCGCGACAGACGCGGTACCGGCTGTGGTGACCGGGGCATCGCCGAACACGTCAGTCGTCGCGCCAATGGTCGCGGTGTCGACGGTGGAGTGGTTGCCGCCGGGAGTTGCTGACGCCACGAAGCTCACGGTGAGCGTCGTCTGCTCGCCAGGATTCAGCGGGCCGACGTCATCCCAGTCAAGCACGCCGTCGTTGGCTTGAGGCGCCTCGTACACGAGATCGATCTGAGTGCGGTCCCAGTCGACGACTCCACTTGCGTCGGCGCTGCCGACTACCGCGCCCCTCACGCGCACGCGGAAGTTCGCCGAGTTTGCTGGCGTAAGGATCCCCGACAGAGAAGCGACGTGCTCCGTCGCCGTGCTCTCGGTCGATGCTGACGGTGTTGTGATTGCGCTCCAGCTCGTGCCGGCGTTCGTCGAGTACTCGATCGCCCACGTGTCATCGTTGGTGTACAGCGGCTGATAGCTGTACGTGACGATCGCGTAGCACTGGCTGACCTCGATGTCGGGATTCGCATCATTGGTGGTGCCGTACGCGAACCCCTGCAGGTCGTTGGCGCCTGTACCGACGACGTCGTCGCGAGTCCACTCGGCCCCGGTGGCCGGATTCGTGCCGAACGTCTGCGAGCCGTTCGTCCACGTGCCCGTCTGATAGTCACCTGAGGTCCCGGTGTAGTTCGCACCGTTGACCCGCAGACGCGGAGCTCCCGCGTTGCCGCCGTTGTTGCCACCGTCGTCTCGGCTCCGCCAGTAGACGGTCACGTCGATACCCGTTGCATTCGTCGGTACGAACGACGGTGCGGCGTACCCGAAAATCACGAACGAGTTGTTCGCATCGGCGCTGTAGAAGTCGGCGTCGTTGGCGGTTGCTTCATCCACATCGTCCCACCACGGCGAGGTAGACGTGCCGCTGCCACCGGACACCGTCCCGTTCGTCTGCACATCGCTCGTTGGCCTGAGCGTCGCCGAGGACGCGACGGCCGACTGGTAGTACGACGCACCCCACCCGTTGTAGGCGCGGCTTCGCACGCTGACCGACGCGGACGTGATCGCGCTGACCCCGCTCGACGGCAGAGAGAACGACTGCCACATCTCGAACGGCGGATTCCCGGACGTGGCGAAGTTCCCCGTCGTCGACCCGAGCGAGTTCGCGTCGTTGCTCCATGTACCGGCCGTGTCACTCGTTGCCACCGCATACGTGGTGAGCGTCGACACTGTCGCGGGCGGCTCAGGCGTCGCGGTCGTGTACGTGAGGTAGCGGACGTCATATGCATCAGAAACCGGCACCGTATTGATGCGCGTGTTGCCGTCGTTACGGACCACCACGGTGAAGGTCGTGGGCTGGCCGACCTGGATGGTCGCGTCAGCGGATGACCGCACCTTCGTCACCGTGAGGCTCGGACGCGTGATCGCGACCGACGCCGTAGCGCTGACTCCGGGAACTGGTCGGCCGTTGATGTCCGTGGTCGCCGACACCGTCGCCGTATCCACCGCTGAGAACCCGACCGGCGAGGACGACGCGCTGAAGCTGATCGTCACCGTGGTCTGCGCACCGGCACTGAGCGCTCCGAGGTTGGCCCACGTCAGACTCCCACTCGCCACCACCGTTGGTGCAGGAGCGGCCGACAAGTACGTCAGATTCGCGTTCGGGAAGAGGTCGGTCAACGTGACCGTCGGCACCCGCGAATCGCCGACGTTCGAGACGACCACGGTGAAGCTCGCCACCTGGCCCGCCTGAATCGTCGCGTCTGCAGACGAGCGCACCTTGGTGACCCGAAGCTCGGGCACGGTCACCCAAACGCTCGCGGGGTCGGCGTCATCGGGATCCGTGTCAGCCGGAATCCACGTGCTGCCGTCGGGTGCGATTGCCGTGCCCGACGCATCCTTCGCGCCGACCGTGACGGTGTCGGGTTTCGCCCCCCATGTGGCCCCCGGCTTGACCCTCAACCGGTAGGTGAGAGTGAGGTTCGTCCCCGTCGCCAGTTGGGAGCCGGATCCGAAGTCCCAACGCAGCGTGTTCGCGGTCGGCGAGGTCGGGACCGCTGTGTAAGTGGCACCGCTACTCCAAACCGCGCTTGTCGAGCCAGCCACGTACTCGAGGTCCGATCCGAAGATCGTGTCCGTAACGACGATGCTGTGGGCGGTTGCACTGCCCACGTTGGAGACCGTGACCGTGTACGTCGTCACATCTCCGATCGCCGCCGTCGCAGGCGACGATGCCGCGCGCACCTTGTCCACGACGAGAGCGGCCCCCTTCGCGAGTCCGAAGTCGAGCGTCAAGTTGTTCGTCGAAGTGATGACCACTGACTGTGTTCGCGCCGTGGTCGCCAGTAGTCCCGCAAGCGGTCCGCCGGAAACGTAGTTGGCCGAATCGTTGATGTCGACCGTGTAGGTGCCAGGCAGCGTCGTGAAGCGGTAGAAGCCGCTTGCATCTGCGGCTGTCGTGGCGATGAACGAGCCGACACTGTCTCGCAAGGTAAGGACAGCCGCTCCGATACTCGTCTCGCCAGAGTCCTGCACGCCGTTACGGTTCGCATCGAGCCACACACGGTCTCCGATGGCGTACGGGAACTCCGGTTCGACGGGAGTCCCCGATGCGTCCACACCGATGATCGGATGCTCAAAGCGGAGGGCGTTCAGGTTGTGCAGATCGACTCCGGTGACGGACACCCGCCAGAGACCTGCGGGAATCTCACTCGCGTAGTAGTCGGTGATCGCTGTGTCGGTCGTGGTCGAGTCGACGCGGAAGAGCTCCCACTCCGTGCCGCCGGAGGGGTTGAGGTTCTCGTAAGAGTTGCCCAGTGGGTCATACACGGTGTAGCGGATGTTCGGAGGTCGTAGGTACACGTTGCCCGGGGTGTTGTCGTCGGCAGGCGCACCTTGGCGAGCCGCCTCGGCGAGTGCGACCGCCGTCGACCAAGTGGGAATCGTGGACGGGGTGTTCGGGTCATCGGTGTCGCCTGGCGTCCCGTTGACGTTCGACAGGTCGAAGTCACCGTCCCACACATCGAAACGTGTGTTGCCCTGGGGGATGCGAACGTAGAAATCCCAGTTCCCGTCGTACGTCGTCGGAGTCAAAGCAGGATAGTTCGGATAGATCACGTCTTGATAGTACGCGCCCAAGTAGCCGAACGTGCCGAGCGGCGTGATGTAGGTAGAGCCCTTCACCCTGAACTTGAACGCGTTCACGTCATTGACGGCCGTTGAGGCCGTCTGCACCGTCGCGACGACCTTGTAGAAGTAGCGACCCGACGGAGTCAGGGCAGTGGCCGTGTTGGTGAGCGTGAAATCCGACCACGCGTCCGCAAGCATGTCCTGACTGCGATACTCCGCCACCACCACCGTGCCGGTTCCCACGCCCGACGGATCGGCGTACACAGTGTACGAGGTCTCAAGTCCCGGGGTGGCGCCGAATTCCCACGGCGTATCGACCGCTCCATCGAAGAACCCGAAGGTGAACGTCGTCTCGGAGGCGGGCACCGAGAAGCTCACGGTGATCGTCGTGCCCGAGAGCGTCTGCAGGTTCGGCCCGGCGATGGCGAGCATCTTCCCGTCTGTGGCGCTCGCGGTCGGGAAGTACGAGTATCCGTCGGGGGCAGCCACCGCGGTCCTTGAGCTGATGAGGATACCCGCCACCAAGACAGCCACGAGCAGCCCGAAGACGACAAAGGACCAGACCCTCTGGGAAGACGAAGAAGCGCCGCGCACATGCGCGTCGCAATCAGCAGCGATGTGGCCGCTACTCGGTGTCAAGCTGTGCCTACCCCACGCTCGGTTACCTTCAAGGGTGCGAGAACCGCTTCCGCGGCCGTCTGCGTCGACCTGCCCCGGGGTAGGACGCCGCGCCCTTTCTTGCTTTATGTTACTACGCGGATGAGCAATAAAGAATCGGTCCGCCGATGAACGGCGCCCATCCGTAGTCGAACGGCCCGCGAACGGCGTTGCAGGGACGACAGACGGCGACTATCGTGCGTACTCACCGCATGATCACGGCCTCCGCCGACTCGGCACCTGTTTTGCATACTCCCTAGGGTGTCGGCGCAAGTCGGCTCAAGCGCGAGCCAGGCTCGCGCCCGAAGACGCAGATTCGATGTAGAATCGGATGTTGGACTCGTCTATGCCCGATAAAGGGAGTACAAACGAGTTGGGACTTGCGCAAGCGTAGGTCCGGTGACCGAAAGAAGGCTCATGCACGCGGCACGAATCGCATCGCTCGCACGTCGCGCAACAGCGCTCGCCACCGTGGCGGCCCTGCTGTGCGCCGTACCTGCGTTCGCTGAGCCCGTCGCCACCGCCACACCTGATCCCGCACCTGAGGTCACGACCCCCACCAAGCCCGCCACGCCTGCAAAGCCGGCGAATCCCGCCCCCGCCGATCCTGCACCCACTCGCAAGCCGCCGGCAAGGGGCTCTGAGCTCAACGTCGCCACCGATGGTGAGACCGAGGAGTTCCGGGCTGAGCTGGCCGAGCGCCAGAAGCGCCTCGACGAGTTCATGGCCCAGCTCGACGCCCTCGACCGCGAGCTCGAGATCGCCAGCGAAGCGTACAACCAAGCGGTTGACCGACTCTCCGAGATGAAGCAGCGCGTCGTGACGGCGGAGGTCGACTTGGGCCGTGCGCAGGAGGCCTACGACCTGCAGTCGATCATTCTCGGCGAGCGTGCCGAGTCGATCTACAAGGACGGCTCGCTCGCCGCTATCGAGGTCCTGCTCGACTCCAAGTCGGTCGCCGACCTCATGTCGCGCGTCAAGTTCCTGAACACCATCGGCATCCGCGACGCCGAGATCGCCGCGTCGCTCAACGGCCAGAAGGATCTCCTGGAGTCGCAGGTCGCCGCGCTCCACCAGTCGCAGGACGTCGCACGTTCCCTGGAGTTCGAACTCAAGGCGCGGCAGATCGAGGTCATGATCCGCATCCAGGAGCGTCAGCAGATGCTCGCCGACGCCAAGACCGACCTGCTCGAGCTGCTCGATTCCGAGGCCGCTCGCCGTTCGATCGAAGAGTCGGAGTTGCTGGCGCAGGTACTGTCGAGCGCCAACGACCGCGGCATCGTCGTCACCCCCGGAAGCCCGGTCGAGACCGCACTCGCCTACCACGGCGTGCCGTACCTGTGGGGCGGCGAGAAGCCCAGCGGTTTCGACTGCTCCGGCCTCGTGCTCTACGTCTTCCGCCAGCATGGCGTCAAGCTTCCGCACTACTCCGGTTCGCAGTTCCTGCTGGGCGAGAAGGTCGTGGCCGCAGCGCTTGCCCCGGGCGATGTCGTCTTCTTCGGATCGCCCATTCATCACGTGGGCATCTACGTCGGCGGCGGCTACTACATTCACGCCCCGCGTACCGGCGACTTCGTCAAGATCAGCAAGCTCGCCGACCGTCGCGACTTCGCCGGTGCCCGTCGGTATCCCTGGAACCCCCGCACCGCCGCCCCGACTGGCGCTCGTGTCTCACCGACCGCAGCCCTCGGGAACCTCGCCCGCTAGCCGGCAACCCGCGGCTGCGCCCCTTCGTGTTTTCGCCTGACTCGGCCACATCATCGCTGGCTACGCGGACGTGCGCCCCTGAACCTCAACTCGACATCGAGATATCGGATGTCGTTTCGCGTACCCACTGAACCGCGAACCTGCTATCGTCGTGACGGGCTTTCGGGGGAAAGCCCGGGGCGACATCCACCACATCTTGCGAGGTGCTTCACGGCTATCCGAGCCGTGTGCGCTTCAACCGAACCGACCGAGCGAAGATCACGGAGGGCACATGCGAGAGATCATCGAGGCCGCGCTGGATGCAGCGCGGCTCGCAGGAGCATCGTACGCGGACGCCCGGGTCGTGGACTCGTCGCGCGAGGAGCTGCAGGTGGCCGACGGCCGCCTTGAGGGCGTCGATCGCTCAGACAGTTTCGGCCTGGGCGTGCGTGTCCTCGTGGACGGAGCGTGGGGATTCGCCGCAAGCCGCACCGTCACCCGCGATGAAGCATCCCGGGTCGCGCGCGAGGCCACGGCGATTGCCCGCGCGAGTGCGTTGGTCGGCGGGGAACCGGTCCGGCTCTCTCCGGTGGAGCCGGCGCGCGGGACGTGGGCCGGGCCATGCCAGGTCGACCCGTTCACCGTGCCGCTCGAGGAGAAGCTCGCGCTGCTCGTCGCCGCCGATGAAGCCCTGCGCGCCGAGCCCGCGGTCTCGATCACCAAAGCCAGCTGCGGCTCGTACCGCTTCCGCAAGTGGCTCGGCTCCACCGAGGGCGCCTTCACCGAACAGAGCTGGTACGAAACCGGCGCGGGCATCGTCGCGCACGCGGTGGCCGACGGCGACGTCGTCAGCCGCTCCTACCCTAACTCGCACGGCGGCGGGTGGAGTCAGGCCGGATGGGAGTACGTGGCCGGTCTCGACCTGGTCGGCACCGCACCGAGGGTCGCTCGTGAGGCGGCTGCACTGCTGACTGCACCCGAAGTCACCCCCGGCACGGTCGACCTCATCATCGACGGCTCGCAGATGGGCCTGCAGGTGCACGAGTCCATCGGCCACCCCACCGAGCTCGACCGCGTGCTGGGCGAAGAGGCGGCGTTTGCCGGCACGTCATGGGTCGGCATCAGCGACGTCGACTCCCTGCGCTACGGCTCTGAGCACGTGACGGTGAGTGCGGATGCGACCGTCGCAGGATCGCTCGGCAGCTTCGGCTGGGACGACGACGGAGTTCCCGGCCAGCGCGACCTACTGGTCACCGAGGGCATCCTCACGGGACTGCTGTCGTCACGCGACACCGCCCCTGAGATGGGTCGCCCGAGCAACGGCTGCGCACGCGCCGATGGGTGGAACCGCATCCCGCTCGTGCGCATGACCACCATCTCGCTCGAACCGGGTACCTGGGCGTTCGACGATCTCATCGCCGACACCGAAACCGGGCTCTACGTCGAGACGAACAATTCGTGGTCCATCGATGACAAGCGCCTGAACTTCCAGTTCGGCTGCGAGATCGGCTGGGAGATCGTAAACGGCGAGCTCGGACGGATGGTGCGCATGCCCAACTACACGGGCATCACCCCTCAGTTCTGGGCTAGCTGCGACGCGGTGTGCTCGGCTGACCACTGGCAGGTCTGGGGGTTGCCGAACTGCGGCAAGGGCGAACCGATGCAGACGGCTCACGTGGCGCACGGGGCCTCCCCCGCACGCTTCCGTGGCGTTCAGGTGGGGGTGGGACAGTAGATGATGACACCGGATGAGGCTCGGGCACTGGCGCAGGCTGCCGTCGGGATGACCGCGGCCGATGAGGCCGAAGCCCTCGTGGTGGCCGAATCGAGTGCGCTGACGCGGTTCGCAAACAACCGCATCAACCAGAATGTCGCCTCGACCGACGCGCTCGTGAGCATACGCGCTGTGGTCGGCAAGCAGATCGGCGTGGCCAGCACGAACCGGCTCGACGATGCATCGCTCAAGGCGTGCTGCGAGGCCGCGGTCTCTGCGGCACGCGTTGCGCCTGCGGATCCAAGCTTCCCCGGGCTGCCCGAACCAGTCACCCCCGTCGCGGCCCAGCGGGCGTGCGACTCCACCCGGCAGTTTGATGCGCAGGCTCGGGCCGGCGCCGTGCGCGCGATAGTCGATGCGTCTGCCGAGCGCGGCCTGTCCGCCGCAGGAAAGGTGCGCTCGGCCGAGCACGTGATCGCCGTGGCCAACAGCCACGGAATCGACGTCGGCCAAGCCATCACCGGCGCGCAGGCCACCGTCCTGTCTGCGGGCGAGACCGGAAGTGGCTGGGCAAGCTTCCTGTCCCGCGACGCGGCCGTCTTCGATCCGGCCGCCCTGGGCCTGCAGGCCGCTGAACTCGCCCTGCGCAGTACCGACCCGACGGACCTCGAAGCCGGCTCCTATCCCGTGATACTCGGCCACGAGGCGGTCGCGGATGTCATGGACTTCTTCGCCTATGTCGGTTTCTCGGCCAAGGCCTACACAGAAGGTCGCTCGTTCCTCTCAAACCACATCGAAGACGACGTGATGAGCGAGTTCGTCACCATCACCGATGATGCCCTCGCTGAGCACGCCATGGGAGCGACATTCGACTACGAGGGCGTGCCCAAGCAGACCACCGATCTCATCGAGTATGGGGTGGCGCTGGGCCCTGTCACGGACTCCTACTGGGCGCCCAAGACCGGATGGCCCAACACCGGCCACGCGCTCCCCGCCCCCAACCCCTACGGCCCCATGCCCCTGAACCTGGAGATGGCGCCCGGCGAGTCCACGCTTGAAGAGCTCATCGGCGAGGTCAAACGTGGCGTCTACGTCACGCGCTTCCACTACGTCAACGTCGAGGACCCCGTTCCGGTGACGCTCACGGGCATGACGCGTGACGGCACCTTCCTGATCGAAGACGGCCGCCTCACGCGTCCCCTGAAGAACCTGCGCTTCACCCAGCCGATGGTGCGCGCGTTCCGCTTCTGCGCGGGTGTCACCAGCCAGCGGCACTTCGTGGGTACCGAAGAGGGGGCTTCGCTCGTCCCGGCAGTCCTACTGGAGTCCTTCGCGTTCACCGGCCAGACCCGGTAGGCGGCGAACCAGCGCGGCGCGACCCTAGGTGACGCTCGCGAGCTCTACGAGTCGCTCGGTGATGCGGTGCAGGGGCAGCTGCTGCACGACTGCTCCGGCATCGTGGGCGGATCCCGGCATGCTGTAGGAGGCCGCGGTCTGTGACGACTCGCCGATGGTGTAACCCCCCGCTTGGCGAATCTGCAGCATGCCGATGGTGCCGTCGGTTCCGAGTCCCGTGAGTACGACCGCCAGCGTGCGCGACCCGAAGGTCTTGGCCGCCGAGGAGAAGAGCACATCGATCGAGGGCACGTGGAGCGAGTCGGCGAAATCGGGCTCCAGCCTCACCATCGGACCGAGCGAGGTGCTCGTGAGCCGCATCTGCATCCCCGCAGGCGCCAGATAGACGGTCCCGGCCTCGAACCGCGAGCGAGGCTGAGCTTCGACCACTCGCACGCGGCACTTGCTGGTGAGGGCATCGGCCCACGGGCGCGTCATGCCCGGCGTGATGTGCTGACAGATGGCAACCGGCAGGGCGAAGCGCCGCGGCAGCCCGCCGAGAATCTCCTCGATCGCGGGGGGGCCGCCGAACGAGGCGCCGATGACCAGAGCATCGAACGGGCCCATGCTGGCGGGAACGCCTGCTGCGCTGAAGATGCTCGTACTCTCAACGCGATGATCCGGCACGTTACTCCCCCTGAAGACGAACTCCCCCGGATATGCAAGACCCCGGCGATTGTCTCACGCCGGGGTCTAGTGCGGAAACGGGACTCGTCAGTGGAGGGGCGCCACGGGCGACGAGGCCGAATTCCCTTACAAACCATCAGGAGGCTTAAAGTCCCTGACACAAGGACAATCGGCACTTCACCGTAGCGACTTGAGCCCGTTCGCCCTATCCGGCTACTGGTTCGTGTGGCACGAACAGCCTTGCGCCATGGCGTCTTGCTGGTTGACCGGGTGCGGGCTGCCGATGACACCGGCCTGCAACTGCTCGGCGGTCAGCTGAGGAGCCTTATTACCACACCCCACCAACGAGGCACTCACGGCCAGGATCGATACGGCGAGAAGAAGGTACGATACGCGGTTCTTCATAGGTGGGTCCTTTCGACGGGATAGGGATTCCAAAAATGCTACCGCTGGGCTGAGATTCGTGCAAACCGTGCCTCGCAGTGACTCCCCGCCTCACTTGACTGGCGCATCCGAGGTCCGATGACAGTTGCCGCAGGCCATCAGCTGTTCCTCGCTCATCTTGGGATGCTTCTCGGGTACCGCCTCGACGCCCTGGGCCAGAACGGAGGCCGGCAAAGCGGCCGGAGGCCCCGCACAGCCCGTCGCGAGCAGCGCCCCAGCGGCGATCACCGCCAGCCCTCCGACGACCTTCACTGTTGCTCCTCGAGCATATCCTTGACCTTCATGAGTCGCGTGCGTTCACCGCGCTCGGCCTCTTCGAGCTTCATGCGAATCGAGCGCACGGCGTCAGAGAGCTGCGGCATCAGAACGTACTCGAGCGCGTTGACGCGGCGGCGGGTCAGTTCGATCTCCGCCGCAAGCAGCTCGATCGCCTTCTCGCGCTCGGCGAGCTCGACCATGCGCGGCACGACGTCCGACAGCGTAGAGAGCGCCCCATCCAGCAGGGCCGGCGTCGTGGCGTAGCTGTAGCCCTGTGCCGTCGGCACATCGCCAAGCGTCAGCACGGGCACCTGCACGCTCATGACGTTGCGACTGTCGGCCGAGACCAGGTCGGCGGGCTCACCGGCGAGCAGTGCCTGGGCGATGACCGGCGCGCCCGCCTCGGCGCGCGAGATCGCCAGAAGCCCGTACGCCTCGAACAAGGTCCTCTCCACCTCACCGCGCAAACGGCGGTTCTCGGCGATGCGCGCCATGAACTCCTTGAGAAGCTCATCGAGCTTATCCTTCAGCAGCTTGTGCCCCCGCTTGGCCGTCTCCAGCCGTCGCCTGAGCTTGAGGAGCTCCATGCGGTTCGGGTTCACGCGGATGCCCGCCACGGCTCAGTTCACCCCCAGCTGGAACGCGTACCACGCGAGCCCTATCACCAGCGCCGCCAAGAGCGTGATGTTGAGCCCCCACAGGATCTTCGTCGTCCGGTTGGCATGGGCTGCGAACGTGCGCGCGTAGACGACCTGCACCCCGAGGGCGCCGAACAACAGCGCCGCGACTGCGAGCAGAGCGACACTCACTTGCGCACTCCTACCATTCCGCCACCACTCTCGTCGCGGCCCGCGGGCATTCCCGGCGTCATATTGGCGTCTCTCTCACCCGGACGATACTCATGGGCCGTCTCAGGCAGATAGCGCTCCACGTACTCGTCCTTGATGCGCTTGAGTTCGGAGCGCGGCAGCAGTGACACAAGTGACCAACCCAGGGTGAGTGTCTCCTCGACGCTGCGGTTCTCATGCTTGCCCTGCTGTATGAAGAGACGCTCGAACGAGTCTGCGAACCGCACGTAGGCCTGATCCGTCTCGGACAGCGCGGCCTCACCCAAGATCACCGCCAGCTCCTTTGCCTGGACGCCACGCGCGTACGCGCCGAAGAGCTGGTTGGAGAGGTCTGCATGGTCCTCGCGGGTCTTGCCGCCACCGATGCCCTTCTGCTTGAGACGCGAGAGGCTCGGAAGGACCGCAACTGGCGGATAGATGCCGGAACGGTGGAGGTTGCGGTCCATGATGATCTGACCCTCGGTGATGTAGCCGGTCAGGTCGGGAATCGGGTGCGTCTTGTCGTCGTCGGGCATCGACAGGATGGGAACCTGCGTGATCGAGCCCTTCCTGCCCTTCACGCGCCCGGCCCGCTCATACATCGTCGCAAGGTCGGTGTAGAGGTAGCCGGGGAAGCCGCGTCGGCCCGGGACCTCTTTGCGCGCCGCCGAGACCTCGCGCAGCGCCTCACAGTAGTACGTCATGTCCGTATAGATGACGAGCACATGCATGTCGAGCTCAAAAGCCAGGTACTCTGCAGCGGTAAGCGCCATGCGCGGCGTGGCGATGCGCTCGACCGCGGGGTCGTCCGCCAGGTTCAAGAAGAGCACCGCTCGCTCGATAGCAGAGGTCGAACGAAACTCCTGCATGAAGTAGTCGGCGTCCTCGAAGGTGATGCCCATCGCGGCGAAGACGACGGCGAACTCGCCCTCCATGGTCGGGCCGACCTTCGTGGGGTCGTCGCTGCGCTCGAGCACGGCGGCCTGCCGTGCGATCTGGGCGGCGAGCTCGTTGTGGGGCAGGCCCGAACCGGAGAAGATCGGCAGCTTCTGACCGCGAACGAGCGGGTTCAGTCCGTCGATCGAACTGATGCCGGTCTGGATGAAGTCATCGGGGAAGTCGCGCGACATCGGGTTGATGGGCTGACCGTAGATGGGCACGCGCTTCTCGGGAATGACCTCAGGACCGCCGTCGCGCGGACGACCAAGGCCGTCGAAGACGCGACCGAGCATGTCCTTGGATACGCCGAGCTCCAGACCGCGGCCTAGGAAGCGGACCTTGGTCTCGGACGGGTTCGACCCGCGGGTCCCCTGGAAGGCCTGTACGAGCGCCAGGTCCTCGTTGACCTCAAGCACGTTGCCCATCGATCGGGTCCCGTCGGGGAACTCCAGCTCCACGAGTTCGCCGTAGGTCACGCCACTGACGCCCTCCACCAGAAGCAGCGGTCCGACGATATCGCGTGTGGTCATGTACTCGCGGCTCATACTAAGCACCCACCCTGGCAGGCTCGTGCGAATGGCCCTGGTCGGGCATGTCGCCGACGAGCTGCGTGTCGATTTCGGACATGATGGCGTCGAACTCGTCGATGCGCTCCTCTGGCAGGTACTTGGCGCGCGCGACGTGTTCACGTACCGGGGACTCGAAGATGTCTTTGAGTACGGCGCCCTGTGACTGCGCCAGCAGCGCTCGCTCGTGGAAGTGCAGGATCGCGTGAAGCAGGCAGTCCTGCTGCTTGAGCGAGGTGAACTGGTCGTCGTCGCGAAACGCGTTCTGCTGCAGGTAGTCCTCACGGAGCGACTTCGCGGTCTCCATGAGAATCTGCTCCTCGGGGCTGAGTGCCTCGAGGCCCACGAGCCGCACGATCTCGGCCAGCTCACTCTCGCGCTGCAGGATCGACATCGCGCGGTCGCGGCGGCCGCGGAACTGCGGCGAGACCATCTCGTCCCAGTACGGCGTCACCTTGTCGAGGAACAGCGAGTAACTCGTCAGCCAGTCGATGGCCGGGAAGTGGCGCTGGAACGCCAGGGTGTCCTGCAGCGCCCAGAAGACCTTCACGACGCGCAGCGTGTTCTGCACGACCGGCTCCGAGAGGTCGCCGCCCGGGGGCGACACCGACCCCACGACCGAGACCGAACCCATGCGACACGCGCCCTCGTGAACTTCGCATGTCGCTGCTTGCGGGGTGCACTCAGCCTCGCGGTGCATCACCGGCTCGCTGACGGTCACGGAGCCCTCTGCCAACGGGCCTCCCAGCGTCTCGACCTTGCCCGCTCGCTCGTAGAACGCCGCGAGACGCGTGCCGAGGTAGGCGGGATAGCCTTCCTCGCCCGGCATCTCCTCAAGACGGCCCGAGATCTCGCGCATGGCCTCTGCCCAGCGGCTGGTGGAGTCGGCCTGCAGAACGACCTCATAGCCCATGTCGCGGAAGTACTCGGCCATCGTGATGCCGGTGTACACCGAGGCCTCGCGCGCGGCCACCGGCATGTTGGACGTGTTGGCCACGAGCACCGTGCGCTTCATGAGCGGCTGTCCGCTGTACGGGTCGGTGAGCTCCGGGAACTCCATGAGCACGTCAGTCATCTCGTTGCCGCGTTCGCCGCACCCGATGAAGACGACGATCTGCGCATTGGACCACTTGGCCACCTGGTGCTGCGTGACCGTCTTGCCCGCGCCGAACGGCCCCGGGATGCAGCCCGCTCCTCCCTTGACCAGCGGGAAGAACGTGTCGATGACGCGCGTCCCGGTCACAAGCGGTTCGGAGGCGGCGATCTTCTTGGCGTAGGGGCGGGCGAGCCGCACCGGCCAGCGCTGCATCATCAGCAGGTCGACCTCATCGCCGGAGTCCGTTCGCACGCGCCCCACGGGCTGCTCGACCGTGTAGGAGCCGCTCACGAGCGACACGATGGTCCCTGACAGGTTCGGCGGCACCATGATGCGGTGCTCGATGACCTCGTTCTCCTGAACGACGCCGACAACGTCTCCGGGGCCGACCTTGTCGCCCACGGCCGCGGTTGCGGAGAACCCCCACACACGTTCACGGTCGAGACCGGGGGCATCGAGGCCACGGGCCATGAACGCACCGACCTGTGCCTCGAGTGCGTCGAGCGGTCGCTGCACGCCGTCGTATACGGCGCCAAGCATACCGGGCCCGAGTTCGACGGAGAGTGGCGCGCCTGTGGGCACGACGGGGTCTCCCGGGCCGAGCCCTTCTGTCTCCTCGTACACCTGGATGGAGGCGCGAGCGCCTCTCATCTCGATGATCTCGCCCATGAGCCCTTCCTTGCCCACGCGAACGAGGTCGAACATCTTCGCTCGACCGAGGTTCTCCGCGACGACGAGTGGTCCCGCGACCTTGACGATTCTTCCCTGCTCAGACACTTCAGACGTCCTCTTCTCGAACGGGCATCTTCGTTCCCAAAGCGCGCACGATGGCGCGCTCGAGCTTGACGGTCCCTACTCCGCCGGCGCTACCGACGCCGGGGATGATAGTCACTGCCGGCACCGGTCGGTCGGCCGTCTCGGCGACCAGCTCCGCGAGCATCTCGTAGACGGGCTCCGTCACGAAGATGATCGCGGGGGCGGTGCGCAGCGCCTCGCCCCACGCGGCGGTCGCCTCGTCAGGTCCCTCGACGGCGTAGGTGGCCAAACCCAGCGGGCGAAAACCCGCCACGCTGGTCGCATCTCCGATGATCGCCACTCCAGCCATTGGCCTGCCCTACCTGAGCGACGCGCGGATGCGGCGATGCAGCGCGGTCGAATCGAGTCCCGACATCTTGCCCAGCAGCGCCACCCGCAGCACCTGCGCCTCGGCTTCGCGGGCCAGAACGTACGCGATGACGTCGTCGGCTCCGGGTTCCGGCCTGCGCTCACGGCGCACCGCCGCAACAAGTGCGTCGTCAACGAGAATGTCTAAGTCACCTACGCCTGCCTCACCTGAGAGCGGCCGCCCCTCCAAGCGCAGGCGGCTCTCGAGGCGGGGGTACGCCTCGGCATCACCCAAGCGGTAGGCGCGCGCAAGCTCCTTGATCGCAACGGTACCACCCGGGATGAGAAGCTCCTCGGACACACGGGCGACAGACAGGCCTGCGGCGCGTGCGCGCACGAAGATCTTGAGGTTGGCCATGTCCACAAAGAGCGCGGCGATCCCCCGCAGAAAGGGGCTCTTGGCCTCGCGCGCATCGTCCCCGAGTTTGGAGAACATGACACGGTCGACCGCAGCGTCCATGCCAAGCAGTCCTGCTTGACCGCCGTCGGTGGACTCGGCTGCGCTGAGTCTGGCGGCCGTCGAGCCAAGGGGCTCGGGAAGCTTCTCCAGTGGGCCCGCAAACGCCTCGATCGGCACGGTTCCGTGCCCCACGAGCAGATCTTCCAGACCGACGCCCAAGGATCGCGCCTTGAGCGCAGCCTTGAGGTTGGCAAAGTCGAACCGTGCCCGGAAGAAGCGTACGACGGCGGGGGGCAACCCTGCCTCGTCGAGGAACCGATATGCGGAGTCCCGCGCATCCTCCAAGGCGTTCTCCACCTCGGTGGGGGTGGTGGCGCCATCGAGGAAGCTGCCGTAGGGCGTGTCCGAGAGTATGCGCTTCTGCTCCGCAAAGCTCGGCGCGTCGATGAGCCGCTCGAATGCGGACCCATCAAGCAGGCGGGTCTGAAGGATCATCACCTTGCCCACCGCGAACCCGAAGCGCATCCCATCACGCGTGGCTCGATACTCGTCAACGATCACGCCCATCGGTTGGGTCTCACGCCCCTTCCGGTGCGAACAGAGATGCCGCCATGGTGAGCTCAAGCTCATCACGGCGCGCTTCGACCACGGTCTCGGGCGTGAGCATCAGACTGGTGCGCTGGCCGGTCACGGCGGCGCCGCGCTCCAAAGGGGCCGGCCCTGGTGCCCACTCCAGGGTCACCGCGCCCGCTCGCTGCTCGACCACGCGCCTGATCTGTGCGGCCACGGGCTGATCCGCGGCCGCGAGTGCGACCGTGTCACCGTCGCGGACGTTATCGCCGATGAGGCCACCGAGGAACTCCGCGTAGCGGTCGCCCGGCAGCGCCTCGATAGCTTCGATGACCGTCGAGAGCGTCTCCACGAGCACGTCCCGCTTGGCGCGAACAGCCTCGTCGCGAGCTTCAAGTCGAGCGCCCGCAACGAGCGAAGACGCCTCGGACTCCGCTGCGCGCTGCGCTCCCGCGAGTGTTGCCGCACCGGACGCGGCGGCATCGTGCTCGGCGGCGGCGAGCAGGGCCGCGGCTTGCTCCCGGGCCTGGGCCACGATGACCTCGGCCTCGGCCGAAGCATCGCTCTCTATGCAGGCGATGATGTCAGCAAGTGCCACGTCTGGATCCTAACTGCCGAACGCCGGCTGCAACGAGAGCAGCATCAGGATCGTGATGATGAGCGCGAAGATGGCATACGTCTCGACGAGCGCCGGGAAGACGAGCGCCGGCGCGCGCTTTCCCGCGGCGATGATGCCCGCTGATGCGGCCGCCGTGCGCCCCTGGTAGATCGCGGTGACAAGCCCAAGGAACCCCGTTGGCAGACATGCCATGAAGATCGCCACGCCCGCTTCCGCAGGCAAGTCCACGCGTCCGCCGAGTAGGTCGAAGAAGACCATGACGAGCACGGCCACGATGAAGCCGTAGATGCCCTGCGTACCGGGCATCGCCGCGAGAGGCAGCAGCTGGCCGAACTTGGTGTCGTCCTCAGACAGCACCCCCGAAATCACCGTCGATGCCGACGTGATGCCGATTGCCGAGCCACACCCAGCCAAGATCGCCGCCACGCCTGCCCCGAACATCGCCCACTGAGTACCGCCCATACCGAGAAAGGTTTCGTTCACGAGACCCTTCCTCCCTCCTTGCCGGCTGCGCCGGCATCCAACACGAGACCGTCTGTCCGGAAGCCGAACGGCGCAAAGGGCCGTCCGCCGGCTTCGTAGAACTTGCTGAAGAACTCGACGAACTGAAGGCGCGTCGGGTGCACGAACGCGCCGAGAAGGTTGATGACGACGTTGAACGTATGGCCTACGGCAAAGACGGCGACCGCCAGCACGGCGACCACTGCTCCGCCGAGCCACGCGATTCCGCCCTCCGCGAACAGGGGCGTAGCACTGGTCCACACCAGACTGGTGAGGATATTGAATACGCTGCCGACCAAGGCGCCGGACAGCCCAAGCGCCGGTAGGCGCAGGTAGGACAAGACATCACCGACGAATCCGGTAAGGCCGTAGACGTTGTACGCGCCCGCAAGCACGCCGACCACACCGCGCCGCACGGCTTTCGAGACCGCTAGTCCGAGTACCGACAGACCGAGCGCCACCCACAGTGCTGACAGCGCTCCGGTCAGTGCGTACACGACCATCCCGCCCACGAAGACCGCAGCCCACATGATACCCACAAGCCGATCCCACTTCGCCACCCCATCGCCGCGCATGGCCGCCTGGACGGCACGGCCCTGCATCACCATGGCTCCGACGAGGCCCAGCATGAGCGAGGCGCGCACGATATCGGCGGAACCGGCAACCCCCGCCAACGCCGTGACCGTCAGCATGACGAACAGGAAGACGATGGATAGATGATCGAAGACCGCCGACTCAGGGTCGCCATGGCGAAACGCCGACCACGCCGCGATGAACACGCCGAAGAACACCTGGATCACACCGAGCGCCAGCGCGAACAGTAAGAACTGCTGTATGTCGCCGATTGGATCGAGCACCTGCAGCGACTGCAAAGCCGGCGGCAGCGAGTCTACGGGAAGCGCCAGATAACTGCCAAGCAGCACCCCGACGACCATCGAAGCGACGCCACCGATCACCAGCAGATCCATGAAGCGCTTCACACCGGCGGTGACATCGAGGCGATGCTTGATGAGGAGCGCTCCGCCGATGAGCATCAGTCCATAGCCCACGTCACCGATGCACAGCCCGAAGAACAGCACGAAGAAGGGTGCGTGAAGGGGCGTCGGGTCGACTCCCCGGTAGCGCGGTCTGCCATAGAGGTCGGTGAGCAACTCGAACGGGCGGATCAGCCAGTGGTTCTCGAGTGCTACCGGGGGCTCGTCATCCTCGCCCGGATCATCGAACGTAAGGTCGGTTGAATCCCCGAAGCGCGCAAGGCCGGCCTCAAGAGCGTCGCGCGACGCCGCTCGAGTCCAGCCGCGCAACACGAATGCCCGCTCGGTCCCCGCGATACTCTCGTGCAGCAGCAGGGAATCGCGGTTGGACTCGAGCGCCCGCACCAGCGCGACTGCGGCTGCATAGTGACCCTGAGCGAGCTCCACCGCGCGCTCCTTAAGCCGCTCGGCCTCCTCCTCCGACTCAACGATCGTAGCCTGCGCGCGTGCGCGCTCCTCTGCCGGGTAGTCTTCGAGTCCGGGAAAGGAAACGTCGGCGAAATCGGTGGCTGCGAGTACCGAGCGAACCTCGTCTACGACCGCGTGACACACGATCACGACCCACGCCTGCCGATCCCCAACGGGTCCCAGCTCCTCGACCGTCACCTCGCCGACCGCTTCTCGCAGTTGCTGCCGAATCGCGGTCCCCGATGCCGCCGGCACCGTGCCCGCGAACAGGATGGTTCTCTCGGTGCCCTGCCACTGTGAGATCTGCAGTCGCAACTCGCCCCACGGCTCGAGGTCATGAATCAACTGGCGCAACCGATCGCACTCACGCTCACCGGCGGCGAGCCGGTCAGCGATAGCCACACACTCGCGGTAGATGCGATGTACGTGCGCGTCAAACTCGAGCCCGATGAACCGCTCCTCGCTCAGATGGAACTTCTCGGTCACGAACGTCTTGAGGGGCGTGTTGGACGTGTGATATCTGCTGAGGAAGTCACGCACGAAGGAGGCGTCCGCCAGCTGTTCGTCGATGAGCAGACGGCGCTCATCTTCGGGTCCGATCTCCTCGCTTGGAAGGTCGAACTCATTGGCGACGACGTCGAGCACGCCCTGCTGCTGGAACACGGCGAGTGTGTGGCGAAGGGCCGGCCGATGGCCGATAACCGTCGTTTTGAGCATGCGCGCGATGGCCATGCCGGCTAGCCCACCAACTCCCGCATGATGCGTTCGACCGTTGCGGCCTCACGCGTTCGGGCAGTAGCCAGATCCAGCTCGAGGCTCTCCGCCGCGCTCTGACGAATCTCACCGGCGGTCGTGGCGGCACGTGCTCGCGACTCGCTGGCGATCTGGGCAGCGTCCTTCGCAGCGGCAACCCGGGCGGACTCGAGCAGCCCGCCCGCCTGCGCCCGCGCATCTCTCACGAGCTGTTCGGCATGCTCACGGGCGTCAGCGACCGTACGCCGCGCAGCCTCCTCGGCCCGCAGTACCTCTTCGAGTTTCTGCATATCTCCACCCTCGCAGCAGATGTCCCGGAGCGCCTCACCCCGTACCGGCACTAGCACCGCGTAAGGATAAGCGTTTGGAGAGCGCGCGTCACCCCTCGCGCAGCGTCTATACTGACAGACCGGTAGGCGGTCATGGAGCGCCACTTGCTAGGAACGGGAACCATGCACAGCAACACCCCTCAAACCCACACGGAGCGGGGCCGATGCCTTCTCTCCGACCGCGCGCCGTCCCTGAGGGCTCGTGCCGTAGGGCCCCGGCCATGACACGTTCCGCGCGCAGAGCACGCCCCGGCCTGAGGCGAGACGGCGAGGTCCGCACCCTCAGCACAACTGAGGTGCGCTACCCCGAGCCCGATCCGCGCGCGCCTCAGCCGGTCGATGAGGATGAATGCCGCGCCAGCGGTCGCACGCTGTACCCCGCGCGGGACACGGGCTTGGCCCTCCAGGGACGCCTCGCGCGTGAAGCCAGGCGCCGTGAGCGAGCGCGCCGACAGCGCACGGCAGTGGTCGTCACCGCCGTGATCGGCGTCGCCTTGCTCGCATTGGGCTGGCGCTACTCCTCTGACGAGAAGGCCGCCAGCCTGCCGATGCACAGCGCGGCGGCGGCAGTGCGCGAAACGCCGACCCCGGCGCCCGCGAACAGGACCGGCGCGCCGCAGCCGGGGGAAACGGTCGTGCGTGCCGCCGCTGTGGCTGACCCCACGCCTATCATCGCGCGGCGCGGCTCGGTCACGGTACGACTCCCGGTTCGACTGGATGACCTGACCGAGATGGGCTTTCACCAGGCGTCCTATCCCTACGCTCTCAGCATGAAGCTGGCCCTTCCCATCGCAGACATGAAGGCGGCGAAGAAGGCCCGGTCGACGAAACGCGACCTGTCGAAGCAGTCGAGCGCTCCCAACGCCGCGCTCACCGGTCGTGCGCTCATCATGTGGCGGAGCCGCCCGGGCAAGCCGGACACCGCGGTCGACGTGGGAGCCAAGGCTGGCTCAGACGTGCTCGCGCCGGTCTCCGGCACCGTCGTCAAGGTCAAGCGCTACAAGCTCTACGGCACACACGATGACTACGAGATTCACATCCGGCCGCTCGGAGCGCCGACGATCGACTGCGTGATGATCCACGTGGATGACCTCAGCGTGAAGGCCGGAGACGAGGTGACCGCTGGCGTGACGCGCATCGCCGCAGTCCGCATGCTCTCTGATCGTGAGAACCTGCAGCTGGCCGACTACACCAAGGACGGCGGTGACCACGTCCACGTGCAGCTCAACAACGCACGCCATCCGGACTACAAGGGCCTCGAGGGCGCGCTGGCTCCCGCCGCAAAGGCCCGGGTCACTCCCCCGCTTCGGTCCTATCCTGAGCTCGTTCGATGAACCCGCGAAAGCGACGGTCGAACTCGTAGCGCTCGAGCATCACTGAACGGTCGCACCCGCGGCACACGATGCGAATGTCGGCGCCCACCCGGCCGATCTGCCACTCATTGGCACCGCAGGGGTGCGGCTTCTTGAGTCTCACGATGTCGCCGATGTGAATCGGCGTGATAGGTACTGCCACGAGGGAACCCTTCGTCGATCAGACGTGCATCACGCGCGCGATAATGCGGTAGAAACGAGTATACTGCGCGCACGGCGCGCGCCCCCTCATGAGGAGCCACCATGCGTACACCAGCGATTCTGTCAGTTCTCGGCGAGGACCGCGTCGGTATCGTCGCCTCGGTCTCGAAGGTGCTTGCCGAATCCCACGCCAACATAGAGGACATACGGCAGTCGATCATCGGCGGCATCTTCTCGATGACCATGCTCGTGACCGTGGATGAAGAGCAGCTCCCCTTCGAGGAGCTCCAGGCCCGGCTGGCCGTCATCGCCGAGGAGATCGGGTTGCAGATCACCCTCCAGCGCGAAGACGTCTTCCGCTACATGCACAGGATCTGACGCATGCACATCACTCCCGAGGAGATCGTCGAGACGCTGCTCATGGTCCAGCAGCAGAACCTCGACATCCGCACCGTCACGCTGGGCCTTTCGCTTCGACAGTGCGCGCACCGCGATGTCGCCGTGGCCAGCCGCAACGTCTACGAGCACGTCGCGCGCGCAGCAGAGCGCCTGGTACCGGTCACGCGCGCCATCGAGGCCGAGTACGGCATCCCGGTCGTCAACCGCCGCATCTCAGTCACCCCGATCGCTGATCTGGCGGCTGTGTGCGACAGCTCCGATGCGGTTCCGTTCGCCGAAGCACTCGACCGCGCCGCTCGGGAAGTGGGCGTCGACTTCATCGGCGGCTTCTCCGCCCTGGTCCACAAGGGCATCGGGGAAGGCGGCCGGCGCGTCATCGAAGCAATCCCCCAGGCCATGGCGACCACCGAGCGCGTCTGCTCGTCGGTGAACGTCGCCACGACGCGCGCGGGAATCAATATGGACGCGGTACTGGCGATGGCCCACACCGTACGTGCGACAGCCGAAGCCACCGCGGATCGCGACTGCATCGGCTGCGCTAAGCTCGTCGTCTTCGCCAACATGGTCGAGGACAACCCGTTCATGGCGGGTGCCGTGCACGGATCGGGTGAGCCGGATGCGGTCATCAATGTGGGCATCTCCGGCCCCGGCGTGGTGCGCGCCATCGTGTCCGCCCTGGCTGAAGATGCCGATCTCACCGCGGTTGCCGAAGCCATCAAGGGAACCGCCTTCAAGATTACGCGGGCCGGCGAACTCGTCGCCCGCGAGGCGGCCAAGCGGCTCGGCGTCGAGCGCGGCATCGTCGACCTTTCGTTGGCTCCGACACCTGCCGAAGGCGATTCGGTCGCCGAAATCATCGAGGCGATGGGGGTCGGTCGCTGCGGTGGCCCCGGCACGACCGCTGCGCTCGCTCTTCTCAACGACGCCGTCAAGAAGGGTGGCGCCATGGGGACGTCGAGCACGGGCGGGCTGTCGGGGGCCTTCATCCCCGTATCGGAGGACGCGGGGATGATCCGCGCAGCCGAGTCAGGCGCCCTGACGCTCGAGAAGCTCGAGGCGATGACCGCGGTGTGCTCGGTGGGGCTCGACATGATCGCCATCCCAGGCGATACCACCGCCGAGACGATCGCGGGTGTGATCGCCGACGAGTGCGCCATCGGCGTCGTGAACTCGAAGACGACTGCCGTGCGCCTCATACCCGCTATCGGCAAGGACGTGGGCGATCGGCTGTCGTTCGGAGGGCTGCTCGGCGAGGCGCCGGTCATGCCCGTGAACCAATGGGCCGGAACGATCTTCGCCCGGCGCGGCGGCAGACTGCCTGCGCCACTGCAATCGCTCAGGAACTAGCCGACCGCATCCGCTCTTGAATCAGATACCGACCGATTCGCGGAACTGCCGTACCTGGCGCCGCGCGACGGGGATGTGGGTCTCATCGCGATCCGTGGCCACGACGACGTAGCCACCGTCCACCCGCAAGATCTCCTTCACCCGGTTGAGATTGACGAGATAGCTGCGGTGGATACGCGCGAACGACTCGCGACGCAGGCGGTCTTCGAGCTCGCCCAGCGTCATGTCCACAAGGTACTGATTCTCGTACGTATGCGCGTAGGTCGACTTGTTGCGGGCCGACAGGTAGATGATGTCGTCGAGCGTCAGTAGCACCGTGCGTCCGCCCTTGCGCACCGCGATCTTGCGAAAATCCGACTCGCCGGCACCCACGACCTCTGCGCTCACTCTGCGGTGACGCTTTGCCAGGCTCTCGACCCGGGCCGAGAGCTCGAGGATGCTGAACGGCTTGGTAACGTACTGCTGCACCCCTTGCTTGAACGCGAGGATCTTGGCAAGGTCCTGAGTCTTGGCTGACAGCATGATGACGGGGGTATCGGCCGTCGCGGGGTGGTTTCGGATGTCCATGAGCGCCATCCAGCCATCGACGCGCGGCATCATGATATCCAGCACCACGACATCGATGTGCTCGCGTTCAAGCGCGTCGATTCCCTCCGCACCGTCTGAGGCTCCGACGACGCGCATGCCGTCGGCTTCGAGGCCCATCCGAATCATCTCGACGGTGGCATCGTCGTCGTCTATGACCAGCACGCTGATGGATTCGTCCGACACCGTTCATGCTCCCTTGGCAACCGAACACAGCCGAATTTGAACCGTAAAGCGGCAAATCGTGCCGTTCGTCGTTGTTCGATTGTACCCAAGAAGAGCGTCCGCCGCGCGCCGCTCACGCGATTGCATTTCAGGATTCAGTGCGCTGGTGCATCCAGACGTCCATCGCCCGCGCCGCCTTCTTGCCGGCGCCCATGGCAAGGATCACGGTGGCCGCGCCCGTGACGATATCCCCTCCGGCGTAGACCCCGGGCGTGCTCGTCGCACCGTCGTCGTCGGTCACGATGTACCCGCGGCGTGAGCGCTCGAGCTCCGGTGCGGCGTCGGCAGTGAGCGGATTGGCCCCTGTGCCGGCGGCTATGACCACGGTGTCGCACTCGATCTCAAAGTCAGAGCCGAGTACGCACACCGGGGCGCGCCGGCCGCTCTCGTCAGTCTCGCCAAGTTCCATGCGCGTAGCGACGATGCCGGTGACCCAGCCGTTGGAGCCCGTGATCTCAAGCGGCGAGCACAGCAGCTTGAACTCCACGCCCTCCTGCTTGGCGTGATGAACCTCTTCGCGTCGCGCGGGCATCTCCTCTTCGGTGCGCCGATACACGAGGAACACCTCGTCGGCGCCAAGGCGAATCGCCGTTCGCGCGGCGTCCATGGCCACGTTTCCGGCACCGACGACGGCCACCTTGCGGCCGCGCCACACCGGCGTATCGGCGCGCGCGGGGAACTCGTAGGCCCCCATGAGGTTCACGCGCGTCAGATACTCATTGGCCGAGTACACGCCGTTGAGGTTCTCGCCCGGAATGCCGAGGAAATGAGGCAGCCCCGCGCCGGTTCCGATGAATACCGCGTCGAAGCCCTCGTCGGTCATGAGCTCCTCAACGGTGGCGATCCGTCCGATGACCTCGTCGCACACGATGCGGACACCCGCCTCCTCAAGCAGACCGACCTCGGCCTCGACGATGGCCTTGGGCAGCCTGAACTCGGGAATGCCGTAGGTCAGGACGCCCCCGGGGGCGTGAAGCGACTCGAACACCGTGACCTCGTGGCCGAGCCGCGCAAGCTCCCCGGCGCACGCCAGCCCAGCCGGTCCTGAGCCGACGACTGCGCAGCGATACCCGCTGGCCTCGGCGGTCTCGGGGACGCATCGGTGCTCGAGCTCGCAGGCCAGGTCGAAGTCCCCGAGGTAGCGCTCGAGCCGCCCGATGGCAACCGGGTCGCCCTTCTTGGCCAGCACGCACGCCGCTTCGCACTGCTCCTCCTGAGGACAGACTCGGCCGCAGACGGCAGGCAGAGCGTTGCGCTCTTTGAGGATCTCGACCCCTCTGCGCGGTTGGCCCTCGATAATCGCTCCCACGAAGTCCTTGATACGGATGTTGACCGGACAGCCCGCTTCGCACGTGGGGTTGTTGCACTGGAGGCAGCGCATTGCCTCGCGATACGCATCATCGCTCGAGTAGCCCGATGCGACCTCGTCGAAGTCGCCCCGGCGCACCTCAGCTGCCCGCTCGGGCATCGGTGTGCGCGGATCACGGCTCGGCTTGTGACGAGGTTTGTTTGGGGGCATCGCAGGCAGCCCTTCGTCGTCTACAGGTGACATGAGCATCCCCGTGAGAACTCCGAGTCCGCGGCACGCTCGTCATCGGCGTAGATGCGCTGGCGGCTCATGAGCTCCTCCCAGTCGACGGCGAGACCATCGAAGTCCGGACCCTCAACACAGCCAAAGCGCGTCTGGCCGCCCACCGTGACGCGGCACGCCCCGCACATTCCGGTGCCATCCACCATGATCGGGTTCAGAGAGACCGTGATGGGCACGTTGTACTCGCGGGCCGTGGCCGCGCAGAACTTCATCATGATCGCGGGTCCAACCGCGAAGGCCCGGTCGATGGACCCTGCCTCGCAGAGGCGCTTGAGTGGCGAGGTCACCAGACCCTTCTCGCCGGCGGTACCGTCATCAGTGACAACCGTAAGCGTGACACCGGGCAGTGCGGCGATCTCGTCCTGGAGCACCAGCAGCTCCCGCGTGCGTGCACCAAGGATGACGCTGACCTCGCTGCCCGCCTGCGCCATCGCCCGAGCGACGGGAAAGGCCACCGCCGCGCCCACTCCGCCACCGACGATCGCGACGCGCCCGACCGGCTCGGTGTGGGTCGGCACGCCCAGCGGACCGACGACGTCGGCAAGCGAGTCCCCCACACTGAGGTGCGAAAGCTCGTGGGTCGTCTTCCCCACGCGCATGAAGATGAATCGAATCCAGCCCTCGCCTTCAGACCAGTCACTGAAGGTCAGCGGGATACGTTCGCCGCGACCGGTCGTGCGCACCATCAGGAACTGGCCGGCACGTGCCTTCGCCGCGATGCGAGGAGCCTCGATGCCCATCTCGAAGACGGACTCAGAAAGCTGGCGGGTATGGACGACAGGGAACAACGGACGACCTCCGTATGGATGCCGCGGTGAGCGGACAGGGCGCAAGCGTGGGATGATTATACCCGTGACGCTCGCGCGCCCTCCGCTGGTTGTCCTCGGCCGCTGCCAGCCGCAGCAGCCGCAGCGCCAACTCGAACCATTGAGACCACGGCGGCGCACTGCTATAATCCTGCGCGAGAAGCGCCTTCCGGGCAACCACCACTACGACGCAGCCACCGGAGGATTCGAACACGATGCACCGCAGCCGCGCGCTCATCGCCCTCACCCTGACCTTCGCCCTCGCGACGGGTTTCCCCGCGCCCGCGGCTGTCGCCGCCACGCGTGCCGAGCTTCAGCAACACCGCGACAATGCCGCTGAAGCGCGCAAGAAGGCCGCCGAGGCCGACGCCCTTGCGCGCAAACTGGCTGGCGAGGTCAAGTCACTCGACGCTGAGATCGAAGCGTTCCAGAAGCAAGCCGACTCGTTCGACCCGAAGATCGCGCAGGCTACCAAACGCACGAACAAGCTTCGGCTCGAGGTGGCTGAACTGCGCGTCGAGACCGGGCGCATGCAGTCCGAGATCGAGAGCACTCAGGCCGAACTCGATACTCAGCGCGAGCTACTGGCCGAACGCGTCAACTCGACGTACCGGCAGGGCTCGTGGTTCTACTTCGACGTGCTGCTGGGCTCTCAGGACATCCGTGACCTGATCACACGTACCGAACTCGTGAGCAGGGTCATGGAATCGAACTCCGACGCCGCCGCCAACCTCGGGCACACGCGCGTCACTCTCGCTAAGAGCAAGGCCAAGCTCGATCGGTCGCTCAAGTCCGCGGCCGTGAAGAAGCGCGAAGCACAGACGGTGGAGAACGAACTCCGCGACCTCCAGAACTCCCGTCAATCCGCAGCGAACCAGCGGGAATCCATGCAGGACCGCAAGGCCGACCTCATGGCCGACAGCAAGAAGAACGCGGCGCGGCTCAGGGCGCTCGCCGAGGAAGAAGAAGCTGAGTCTTCCCGCATCGCCGCCGAGCTATCCGGTAGCGGATCGGGCCAGTTCGGCGGAATCATGGCGTGGCCGGTGCCCAGCTCTCAGCGCATCACCTCGCCCTTCGGATGGCGGATCCACCCGATCTTCGGCAGCAGACGCTTCCATGCCGGCATCGATGTCGGCCGCTCCTCGGCCGGCGGGGCGTCCCTGCATGGCGCCGCGCTCGTGGCCACTGCTGATGGCACGGTCATCTTCGCCGGCTACCGCGGAGGCTACGGAAACACCGTCATGATCGATCATGGAAACGGTGTCGTCACCCTCTACGCGCATCAGGCATCCGGCGGCATCCGCGTGAGAACCGGGCAACGCGTTTCGCGCGGCGACCGCATCGGCACGGTCGGTAGCACGGGGAACTCAACGGGCGCGCACCTGCACTTCGAGGTGCGCGTGAACGGATCGCCGAGAAACCCGATGAACTACATGTAGTCTCCCCGCACGACCTGGTGGCGGGCGATCCAGAGCGATGCGTGCGCGACTACTCGGCGTTGTACTCCCGCATCGCGACATCGATTCCGTGCTCGAGTATCGCAAGTACCGCCTGCGCGGCCGTCGGCACCGTGTCCTGCAACTCCTCAAGCGCAGCGCCCTTGAGCGGCTGCAAGACCCAGTCCGCCGGATCCATGCGTCCCGGTGGCCTGCCGACACCGACGCGCACCCGCTGGTATGCGTCGGTACCGAGCTTGTCATGCAACGACCGCAGCCCGTTGTGGCCCCCGTGACCGCCACCGCTCTTGCACAGCACACGGCCGGGAGCGAGGTCGATATCGTCGTGGACCACGATCAGGTCCTGTGCCACGATGCCGTATGCCTCGACGAGCTTCTTCGTCGGTCCACCTGACGTGTTCATGAAGGACTGCGGCTTGGCCAGGACAAGGTCCGCATCGCCGAAACGGACAACGGCGACCGATGAGCCCGCCTCGTCTTTCCAGTAGGTGGCCCGCAGGTTCTCGCCGAGAAGATCCACGGCGAGAAACCCTGCGTTATGACGGGTCGCGACATACTCGGGTCCGGGGTTGCCGAGTCCGATCACCATGCGCGTCACGAGGCGCGCACCACGGTGCGACAGATCACGTTTTCGCGCTACTCCTCGTCGGCGGGCTTCGAACCGATGACCTCGGGCTCGGTCAGCTCTTCGGTGGTCTCCTCAACCTCAAGACGCGGTATCTGCACCGATGCGACGATACCTTCCGGCTCGTCGAGCAGGGTGATTCCCTTCGGCGCCACGATATCGCGGACGTGGAGCGTGTCGCCCACCATCATCCCCGAGACATCCCACTCCATCGACTCCGGCAGCTCGGCGGGAAGCGCCTCGACGTTGAGCTCATGGATGTTGACGGTGAGCACGCCACCCGCCCTGACACCCTCGGGGTCGTTGACCAGATGCAGCGGGACGTTGGCGTGAATCGGCTTGTCCATCGAAACCGCGAGGAAGTCGACGTGAAGGATGGTGCCCTTGACCGCAGAGCGCTGAATCTCGCGCACCATGGCGTTGACGGGCTTCTTCTCGCCCTCGACCTTCAGCTCGACCATGCCGGAACCGGAGGCGTGGTGCGTGGCCCACAGCTCGAAGGCATGGCGGTCCACAGCCATCGGCATCGCCTCGCGGCCGACACCGTACAGCACCGCAGGGATCTGGCCGACTGCAGCGAGACGGTGGGCGGTCTTGCCGACCACAGTCCGGGGGGTGACGGTGATTTCGCTTGCTTTGCTCATTCTAGGGCTCCTTGTCGTGCGCGGGTCGCGCATCCGTTACGGTCCTGCCCGCTTCCGGGGCGGGGTCTGTCACAACTGGAAATCAGGGTCGAACAACTCCGAGACGCTCTCGTCGTTAAACACATTGTCAACAGCCGCCGCGATCAGCGGCGCCACCGACAAGACGCGTATCTTTCCGTGTCGGCGCTCGGCCGCCACCGGCACGGTGTTCGTGACGACCACCTCGACCACCGGCGACGAGTCGATTCTCTCGTAAGCCGGAGGCGAGAAGACCCCGTGCGTCGCCGTGACGTAGATACTCGTCGCTCCGGCGTTGACGAGCGCTTTCGCACCTTCGGTCACCGAACCCGCCGTGTCGATGATGTCGTCAGCCACGATACAGATGCGGCCGGCGACGTCGCCGATGACGTGCGTGATCTCAGCGACGTTGTGCTCCGGACGCCCCTTGTGCATGATCGCGAGCGGACAGCCTAGCATCTCGGCGAGCTTTAGGCACGCCTTGGCGCGCCCGACGTCGGGCGAGACCACACAGCAGTTGTCCAGGTGCAGTGACTCGAAGTAGTCCGCGAGGATCGGCAGCGCCGTCAGGTGGTTGACCGGCTGATCGAAGAACCCCTGGATCTGACCCTGATGCAGGTCCATCGTGATCACGCGGTCCACCCCGGCCGTGGTGAGCAGGTCCGCCACGAGCTTGGCGGTGATGGGCTCGCGGGCAGCGCTCTTCTTGTCCTGTCGCGCGTAACCGAAGTGGGGAATCACCGCGGTGATCGTCTCGGCGGAGGCTCGCTTGGCCGCGTCCACCATGATGAGCAGTTCCATCAGGGTGTCGTTGACCGGATGTGTCACCGACTGGACGAGAAACACGTGTGCACCGCGAACGCTTTCGAGGTAGCGCACGTAGATTTCGCCGTTGGCGAACTGCCGGATCTTGATGTTGCCCAATTCGACGCCGAGTTGGCGCGAGACATCCTCGGCCAGCTCAGGATTGGACGTACCGGAGAACAGCATCATCCGCTTGGATCGATCGACCATCGCTTGCATCCACTCCTTAGACGCGGGCACGCTCTACTCGCTCTTCTTCCCATCCCTGCGCGCCGTCCAGCCCTCGACGACGCGAACCTCAGACCGCTCAACCGCAAGCGCTCCCGGTGGGACGTCGCGAGTAATGGCGCTCCCGGCCCCCGTTACGGCACCTTCGCCGATCGTGACCGGCGCTACGAGCATCGTATCAGAGCCGACGAACGCTCCGTCCCCGATCACCGTGGCGTGCTTGCGCTGCCCGTCGTAGTTGCAGGTGATGGTCCCCGCTCCGACGTTCACCCCACGTCCGATGCGCGCATCGCCGATATAGGACAGGTGGGGCACCTTGCTGCCCTCTCCGATCGTGGACTTCTTGATCTCGACGCTCGTGCCGACCTTGGCTCCGGCCTCAAGCACAGCTCCGGGCCGAAGGTACGCCACGGGGCCGACGCTCGCCCGTGGACCGACGTGTGCCTCGACTACCACGCTCGAGTCGATGACGGCGTCGTCCTCCACGATCGAGTCAGCGATGCGTGTGTTCGGACCCAGCGTCACGCGGTCGCCGATGCGCGTTGTACCCGTCAGGAACGTCATCGGGAGTATCTCGACGTCGCGGCCCACTGCGACGAGCGGGCCGATCCACACGAGCCCCGGATCGGTCATGCTGACGCCCTTTTGCATCCACCGTCGATTGATGCGGTGCTGAAGCACACTGGTCGCCTCGGCCAGCTGCTCTCTTGAGTTCACACCGATCGTCTCGAGCGGGTCGTCGGTGACCATCGCGCCCACCGAGAGTCCCTCCGCTCGGAACACTTTGAGCATGTCGGTCAGGTAGTACTCGCCCTGCGCGTTGTCGGTCGTGAGCTTCTTGAGGTGCGCGAAGATGACGCGTGTGTCGAAGCAGTAGGTGCCGGTGTTCACCTCGGTGATGGCGCGTTGCTCCGGCGTGCAGTCCTTCTCCTCGACGATGGTCTGGACCTCGCCCGCGCGGTCGCGCACGATGCGCCCGTAGCCGGTGGGATGTCCCATGCGGGTGGTGAGCACCGTGCACGCGGCGCCCGATGATTCGCGCAGGGCGATCAGCCCGGAGACCGTCTCGGCGGACATGAGAGGCGTGTCGCCCGAGAGCACGACAAGCGATCCGCTGACATCAGCAAGCGCATCTTCGGCGCACATGACCGCGTGACCGGTTCCCAGCTGGCGATCCTGCCTCACGCAGAGTTCACCGGCGAGCAGCTCCTCGACCACTTCGGCTTTGTGGCCGGTTACGATCACGACGCGGTCGCACCCGGCCCGTCGGGCGGTGTCGACGACGAGCGAGACCATGGGCACGCCTAAGACGCGATGAGCGACCTTGGGCGTGTCGGAGTTCATGCGGGTTCCCTCGCCGGCTGCGAGGATCAGAGCGGTGGCGGTCATGTCGTCCCCTCGGGTGAACGTGCACGCTCACGGCGGCTGCGCGATGGCTGGGGCACCAGGATTCGAACCTGGATAACGGGAACCAAAATCCCGTGTCCTGCCGTTAGACGATGCCCCAACGCGCCCGTGAAGTGTAGGGAGCGCGTGGAAGGCGCGTCAACCGCGCAGGCGAGAAGGCCTGAAATCGCACCGCGGAATGAGACTCTAGGAGCCGAGCGGCTCCTCGGCGACGTCAGCCGGAGGGAACGAGCCGAGCCCACCTTCTGCTTCGAACTCCGAGAGCACCGCCGACTGTATGTCGCTTCGCGCCTCGGTACTGATGGGATGACAGATGTCGCGGAACTCGCCGTTGGGCAGCTTCCGAGAAGGCATAGCTACGAACAAGCCCTTGTCGCCGTTGACGACCCGTAGGTCGTGAATCACGAAGCAGTCATCGATGACGATACTGGCGATGGCCACCACCTTGTTCATGTCCACGGGGCGCAGCGTGACCTTGGTGATATCCATGACCCCCCCTTTTTGCAGCCGGACTGCCCCCGCAGTCAAGGTTAGGCACACACGTCCACTCCTCTCGCTATTCTGCGTTTCCCGTTCGAATCCTTCCGTCAGCGCGCTCGAACATCACTCTCTCCGCGACAACGACATCGATCGGCTTGTCGACATCGGCCCCGATGCAGGCGTGCTCGGTGTAGAGCGCCACGCAGTTGCCGCCCATGAGCTGCGCCATCTTCGCCTCGACATCGGCAGGACGAAGGCGACCCGACAGAAGCTTGAAGATGAAGGGGAATCCGATGACCCGGGCCATCGCAAACGGGCTCTTGCGAGTCTCGAACAGGCGCTGGCCGATATCGCGGTTCCGGGCGACCAGGTCCGGCGAGAGCACCCCCATGTTGCCGCCGGTCACCTTCCCGCCCTCGATGCGCACGTACGTGCGCTCCGAGCCGGGGAACTGCCGCGCCATGTCCTCCTCGCGAATCAGCGGGTAGCTGAAGTCGGCCTTGGCCTCGATAGACCGCGTGACGAAGTCGTCAATCGCCTCCGGAGTGAGCGCTGGCAGATCTCCGGTCGAGACGAGCGTACGCCGGGCGGAACGAAAAGAGTCCACCCCTGCGAAGATGTTGTCGGCGAAGCGCTGGTCGGACACGACGATCTTGTCAGCCTTGTCCACCCAGGATCCAAGGTTCTCTGCGCTCGGGACGACCACGGCGATGCCCCCGATGGTCTCAGCCGCCCTCAGTGCCTCGACGACCCACTCGACCATCGGCTTGCCCGCCACCGGCACAAGCCCCTTGATGCTCACCGCGGGATCGATCACGGCGCCTTCGCCGCCCGAGAGCACCACCGCGTCAACCTGCATTCTAGGCCCCTCCCCTATCACCTGATGCGCACACCGGTTCGTCCGAGCCTCGTCGCCGCGCTCCACAGCCCGCGGTCCTTCGCTGCGACCGCGATTCCGGAGGCGACCCGGTCATCTTCGCACAAGGCGACACAGGCGGAGCCCGAGCCTGCGACGATGGCGCGGTGTACGCCCGGCAGCGAGCCGACCCATTCGAGCGCCTCGCCCACCGCACCGACGACGTCACTCGCTGCGCGCTCAAGATTGTTTGCGAGTGCGCCGAGCATCGCGGCTTCGTCAAGGCTGTCGAGGGCGGCTGCCATTGCGTCGGCAGCGGTCGCAGGCACCGGTGCACGATCGAAGGCGGCGTACGCAGCCGCCGTCGACACGGCCTCCGGCGGCTTGACCAGGACCACGGCGAATCCGGGGAAGCCCGCGAAACTTCGCGCGAGTCGGTCGCCGCGTTCGGTCATGAGCGCGCAGGGCGTCTCGGACAGGAAGAACGCCACGTCTGCCCCCAGTGATGCGGCAACCTCGATGACCCGGGGGTCGGTCCGCACGAGCCCCCACTCGGCTGCAAGCCCTGCCAGCACGGCCGCGGCGTCACTGGAGCCGCCGCCAAGCCCGGCCCCGTGGGGGATGATCTTCGCGAGCCTGATGCGCACGCGCGGCACGCGTCCCACGACAGCACCGAGCGCCGCCGCCGCCCGGTAGGCGAGGTTGGACTCCGGGGCCACACCGAGATCGCGATCGCATTCCAGCTCGAGCGCATCGCTAGGCTCGATCGTCACCTCGTCCGCGAGTTCGAGCGCATGGAGCACCGTCGTCACGTCGTGGTAGCCGTCAGGGCGCACTCCGCCCACGGCAAGGAGCAGGTTGATCTTCGCAGGTGCGATGAGCCTCACAGCCGACCCCCGGACGACGACGAGCGCGGAGCCGAAACGGCCGCCGCGCTCGATTCAGTCGAAATCGCTGACAAGTGACGCTAGTTGAGCCAGGGAAAGACGGATTCTCCACTTTCGGGGTGCGTGAGTTCGACCGTGCGGGTGAGCACGTCGACGTACTGATACGAAGCCCGAGCGGTGCGAGAACGCTTCTCATCGACCTCAACCACGAACAGGGACGGATGGGTCTGCATAAGTACACCCTCGCGCTCGACGATCTTGGAGCGCCCCATGTTCGCCCGTACACGTACACGCGAGCCGGTCATCCCCTCGAGGTCCGAACGAATGCGCCCGACGACCTCGGCCTGCCCAGAAAACTCCATAGGTCAAACCTCCCTTGGTTCGAGTGGCGATTATAGAGCATGAACAGGCAAAATGCTAGTCGAAACCCCAGGTTTGCCGCAGGTTTACAGCAGGCCGCCGCCGCTTCGCTCCGGGGCTCAGACCGCTAGCGCGGCAGCCAGCTCGATGAACGCCTCCGGGGGCAGCGTCTCAGCGCGAACCCTTCCGTCGATGCCGGTCGCGCTGAGCGCGGCGTCCAACAGCCCCGTGTCGACCCCGAGCGTCGCTTTGAGCGAGTTGCGAATGGTCTTGCGCCTCTGCGCGAATGCGCAGTCGGCCACTCGCGAAGCGGCTGCGATGAGGGCGGCATCGTCGCTGAGCGGACTGCGCTCCAGCCGCAAGACCGCACTGTCGACACGCGGCGGCGGCAAAAAGCACCCCGGAGCCACCGCGAAGCGGCCGCGTGGCGAAGCGAGCAGCCTGAGCTTGACGGTGTAGGAACCGTACGCCTTCGTACCGGGTTGCGCTGCCATTCGATCGGCGACCTCGGACTGCACCATGACCGTGGCCTGCTCGAGCGAGGTGAACTCCTGGAAGAAGCGCAGCACCACCGTCGCGGCCACCTGGTACGGCAGGTTCGCGACGAGCGCGGACGGCGGGCCGAACGGGCCGGCTACCTGTGCCGCCGTCACCTCCACTGCATCCGCGTGAACCAAGGCGAAGCGAGGGCATCCGCTGGTGGTCTGCGCCAGCACCGGCTCGAGGTCACGATCGCGTTCCACCGCGACCACGGCGTGCGCGTGCTCGCACAAGGGCACCGTCAGAGTCCCGATCCCGGGTCCGACCTCGAGCACCGTCTCTTCCCCCGACAACGCGGCCAGCTCGATGATGCGGCCGACGATGTTGTCGTCCACCAGGAAGTGCTGACCTAGGGACTTCTTCGTCGACAGACCGTGCCGCGCCAGCACAGCGATAGTTGCCGAGGGACTGGCGAGCGGCGAGACAGGCACCTCAGTCGAGGATGATGATGGTCACGGGCCGACGGCCCCACTGGTTGCATTCTGCAACCGTGTCGAAGCACAGGTCGATACGGGCGCCCTTGATGGCGCCGCCCGTGTCGGAGGCGATAGCGTATCCGTAGCCGGGGATGTAGACCCGGGACCGAAGCGGGATGACACGCGGATCGACGGCGATGACCCCGCGGACGGCGGGTGCACCCGTCGCGGTGGTGGGCCCGAGACCCGGCTCCTTGGCGCTGTAGCCCGTCGCCTCGACACGCATCCGGCGTCCGCCGACCGGCGGCTTCGTCGAACCACCCCGGCCCTTGAGGTTCATCACCGACAGCAGGCTCGCACCCTTGCGCGCGGTGCCGACCGCGACCACGCGGCTGATCGGCTTCACCATGGTCTTGACCGCGCTGAGCGTCGCCGTGCCTTCGACCCCGTTGGTCACCAGAACCCGATAGACCCGCATGACCTTGCCGGAACGGCCCTTGGTGATCACCTGCTTCGTGCCCTCGGGAAGCGCCGAGTCCTTTTCGTAGCGAACCGGCGCGGGGAGCGTAGCCTCCTGCTGGGTGACCCGTACGAAGACGTCGGGCACGTGCACCGTCATCCCGGGACGAAGGGGAGCCTCGAGCGGCGGTGTCACGCCGGGGTTCGCGGCGGGATCCGTGCCCGCTGCTACGAGTGCATCGGCGACGCTCTCGCCCACGACGTCAAGCTGCATCTGGCTTCCGCCCAGATCGAGCGTCACCGGAACCGAGTGCCGAACGAGCACCGTGGTGGTTGAATCGAGCGGCGAATCAAGGGAGGGTGTCACGAGGTCCGCGGCATCGACTTCGATACCCGCTTCTTCGAGAAGGCCGGCGATGTCGGCGGCCTGAGTCCTCATATGGAAGGTCTGGCCGTTCACGACGACCGTGACCTCTTTCTGAGCCCACACGAATCCCGTGATGCTGAGTGTGATGATGAGTGCTGGAACGAGAGCTGCGATGAGATGTTGTGCCTTCTGGGACCGCGCCGAGCGAGTCGGCCGTACCCTCATCCAAAAGCCTCAATCAATCGACGACATGGCAACCACCCGGTAACGAGGGGAGTCTCGATGCTAGTCCTTTTGCGGTACGTCACGCAAACGCGCAGGTCGTCACGGAACGACTGCGGTTAGGGGGGTCGTGCAGTGCTGTTTGCGACCCTCAGGGGCCGTGCACCCCGACCGCCGCGACGAGTTCGCGACCGATGGTGATCGCCCGCTCGAGGGTATCGTGCTGGAGTTCGATGTCGGCCGGTCCGTCTGCGCCGACGATCTCGAGCGATACGCTGCCGTCGACCCCGAGGACCGCAAAGGCGCTTCGCACCGGTGCCAAGGCACAGCTGGTGCCGAACGGATCGCCGCCCCCACCTACGACCAGCACCGCCCCCGGACGCTTCCGGGCAGGCGCAGGCTCGCCCAGGATGTAGCGGCGCGCCCAGTACGGCTGACAGCGATCGATGAGCGTCTTGAGCTGCGAGGGAACGGTGGCGAAGTAGACGGGCGTGGCCACGGCGATCGCCCGTGCCGAGTCCAGCATCGCGTAGACCTCGTCCATCGAGTCCTCAGTCACGCACTCTCCGCTCGCCGAGCATCCGCCGCATCCGTCACATCCCCCGATGCCGAGCGAGGATGCGACGAGCCGAACCGGAGTGCCGCCCGCCGCCGTCACGCCAACCGTCAGCGCGTCAAGAAGTCGATCCGAGTTGCCTTGCCGGCGAGGGCTGCCGGCTATGCACAGAACCCGGGGGCCGCTCATGCGCGCGAGGTGTCGAGCAGCTCGAGGGCGGCGGCGAACGTGTGCGCAGCGAGTTCCGCCGGCGGCTCATCCCGGGCTTGGGCTACGCGGGCAGCGGTGAACGCGACGAGCGCGGGTTCGCAGGAGCGCCCGCGAAACGGTTCGGGAGCCATGAACGGACAGTCCGTCTCGGTGAGCAGCCTGCCTGCGGGCACCAGTCGCGCGCTCGCTCGGACTTCTTCGGCCTTCTTGAAGGTCACCGGACCGGCAAAACTGACGTGACACCCCATCGCGAGGAACGGCTCCAGTGCGATCGGGTCGAGGTTGAAGCAGTGGAGGATGAGTCCCGCGGGCGGCGCGCCGACGTCGGCGATGATGGCGGCACCATCGTCGTGAGCCTCTCGGAGATGCACGACACCGGGCAGCCCGAACTCAGAAGCCAGCGCCAGGTGCGTGCGCATGGCCTCGCGCTGCGTGGTGCGCGGCGAGTGGTCGTAGTGGAAATCCAAGCCGAGTTCACCGACCGCGCAGGTCAGCGGGTCGGCCGCCAACCTGCGAAACTCGGATTCGGCTGCTGCGTCCCAGTCCTTCGCGTTGTGCGGGTGCGCGCCGAGCACCACGCGCACGCGGGGCAACGGCGTCGAGGCGCAGTCGGCAGCATCGAGCAGTTCGCGTGCATTGGCCAGCCACGAGGGCAGCTTGTCGTACGTTCGCCCCGCACCTTCGGTGACGTCGGCCACGGTTGCGATGAACCCCACGCCGGCCAGCGCTGCTCGCGCGAGCGCCGCGCCCGGGTCGTCGAGCATGTCCAGATGCGCGTGCGTATCGGCCACGGGGTTGCCGCCGAACTCCGGCGCCGCCACCGCCCGGCCCTTGGCATCGGAGAACAGCGGCCTGAACAGCGAGGGGGCCTCGGCGGAGTCGGCGGAGTCCGGCACGTTACTCGGCTTCCTTGTCGATGCGGGGGAACAGCGGGTCGCCCTTCTCCACCGGGTTGCCTGCCGGCAGCCGGCCCCATGCTGATTCAGCCGCGATGTCCGTCACCGCGGTGATGTCGGGCAGGCCCATCCGGCGCCAGACCTCATTCGATGTGGTCGGCATGACCGGCGCGCAGAAGAGCGCGGCGATGCGGACCGCCTCGAGCGCGTTGTAGAGCACGTCGAACAAGCGCGCCATCGTCTCCTCCGACTTGGCGAGGTTCCACGGCGCTGACTCCTCGATGTAGCGGTTGGTGGCCTTGATGAGATCCCACGCCGACTCCAGGGCGCTGACGTAGTCAAGCTCGCTCATGGCGGCCTCGTAGCGACCCGGCAGGCCCTCGGCCACACCACGCAGCACGTCGTCGTCAGGGCTTGGCTCACCACCGCTCGCCTCCGGCACGCGGCCGTCGCAGTACTTGCCCACCATGTTGAACAGACGGGAGCACAGATTGCCCCAGTCGTTGGCGAGGTCGCCGTTGATGCGCTGGATCATCGCCTCCATGGAAATGGAGCCGTCGGCACCGAACTGCACGTCGCGCAGGAAGTAGTATCGGTAGGCGTCGACGCCGAACTTGGCCACGAGGTCAGCCGGCGAGACGGCGTTGCCCTTGCTCTTGGACATCTTCTCGCCCTTGGTGAGCAAGAATCCGTGGGCGAAGACGGACTCGGGCAGCGGCAACCCCGCCGCCATCAGCATCGCCGGCCAAATCACGCAGTGGAAGCGGATGATGTCTTTGCCGACGAAATGGACCTGCGCCGGCCAGTAGCGCTCGAAGCGCGCGGCCGCTTCTGGATCTTCGGAACCGTAGCCGACTGCCGTGACGTAGTTAAGTAGAGCATCGATCCACACGTAGGTCACATGGTTCTCGGCGAAGGGAAGCGGCACACCCCAGGAGAAGGTGGTCCGTGAGATGGACAGGTCTCGAAGGCCGCTCTCCACAAACGAGATGACCTCGTTGCGGCGCGTCGCGGGTCGGATGAACCCGGGATGCTCTTCGTAGTAGGCAAGCAGGCGCTCTGAGAACTCCGAGAGCTTGAAGAACCAGTTCTCCTCGCGAATGAACTGCACGTCACGGCCGCAGCCGGGGCACTTGCCCTCCTCAAGCTGATCCTCGGCGTAGAAGGTCTCGTCGGGCACGCAGTACCAGCCCTCATACCCGCCCTTGTAGAGGTAGCCCTCGTCATGAAGTCTGGTCCAAAACGCTTGGACGCCTCTCTTGTGCCGCTCCTGCGTCGTGCGGATGAAGTCGTCGTTGCTGATGCCGAGCATCTCCCACGCTTCGAGGAAGCGCGGCGCGATCGAGTCGCACCACTCCTGCGGGGACATGCCGTTCTCCTCGGCAGCCTGGGCGACCTTCTGCCCGTGCTCATCGAGGCCGGTGAGGAACACCACGTCGTCCCCCGCCATCCGGCGGTACCGCGCAAGCGCGTCGGCAGCCACCGTCGTATAGGCGGTTCCCAGGTGAGGCACCGAGTTCACGTAGTAGATCGGAGTGGTGAGATAGTAGGGCTGACGGCTCATGGTGTTTCGGCGCTCCATCGCTGTGGGTAATACTGGAAGTGAAGGTGCCCGCGGCACACGCGGCTGCCTCACGTGCAGATTCTAACCGTTCGTCGCGCCGACAACGCGGCTACCACGCAAGGGAGCACTCGCCATGCACGACACCGGCATCGTGAGAAGGGTCGACGACCTGGGTCGCATCGTGATTCCCATGGAGCTGCGTCGCACCCTGGGCATCAAGGTCAAGGACCCGCTCGCCATCTTCGTGGAGGGGGATCGCATCATCTTGCAGAAGCACAAGGACGTCTGTGCGATCTGCGGTGCCGCCGACTCGACCATGGTCACCGTCAGCGACAGGCCCGTGTGCGAGGCCTGTACCTCTGCGATTCGCGCGCTCTGAGGGCTCCTCGCCCGTGAGTCAGCTCTTGGCGTGGGCGATCGCGTAGACGGCGTTGCGCGCAAGCCCCAGCTCACCGGCGACGGTCTTCACGGCGGCGTTACGCGATGCTCCTGTCGCCACCAACGCATCGACCCGAGCGCGCACGGCGGCCTCATCGATCTCAACCTCGGCCTCACCTGCCGCAGGAGGGCCTACCAGCAAGACCACCTCGCCCTTGAGCGTCTCGCGGGCACCTATCTGCGCGGCCAGCTCGGGCAGAGGAGCTCGGACGACCTCCTCGTGAAGCTTGGTGAGCTCGCGCGCCATGGCTCCCGTCCGCGCGGGGAACGCCTCCGCCAGCGCCATCAGCGAGACAGCGGTCCGATGGGGTGACTCGTAGAACACGAGAGTCGCGTCAAGCGATGCGAGCCCGTCGAACAACCGGCGTCGCTCCCCTGCCTTGCGAGGAAGGAACCCCCCGAAGTAGAACGCGTGCGTAGGCAACCCGCTGGCCACCAGCGCCGCCGGCACAGCCGACGCGCCCGGCAGCACCTCGACCAAGACGCCCGCATCGAGCGCGGCTGCAACCAGCGTCGATCCGGGATCGCTCACGCCCGGCGTGCCCGCGTCCGAGACAAGGGCGAGCCAGGCACCGGCCCGTACACGTGAGACCACCTCGGGGGTGCGACGCGCTGCCGTGTGTTCGTCAAAGCGCTCGAGGGGGGTCGTGATGTCGTAGTGCGCGAGAAGCTTGTGGGTGACGCGCGTGTCCTCCGCAAGGATGACGTCCGCGCCACGCAGGGTCTCGATGACGCGAAGAGTCACGTCACCGAGGTTGCCTATCGGCGTCGCACAGACTGACAGCCGACCGCTCTCAGGCGCCACCAGCCCTGCCCGTCTCCGCGTCAACGCCCGGTGTGGGCAGCAGGGGCGTAGCGACGCTCTCAGCCGACGACACGGGCGCCGGGGCGTACTCGGCGGGTGGCGCTGACGCCACGGGCGCTGAGGCCGGGTCGACCACGAGCGCCGGGGTCATTCCAGCGGCCTCGCGGAAGAACAGCGTCCAGAGCGCCGAGGTGTAGGTGCCCCAGACCGCGTTATAGGCAAGACCGATACCCACAAACAGGATGAGAAACACCGGAATCGACGCGAGCAGCACGTCCCACTCGCCCGATCCGATCGATACGGCGAGGGGAACGAACATCGCCAAGCCCACCACGACCGCCGGAATCGCGATGACGAACGATGCGGCAAGGTTCAGTGCGGCGTTGAGAAGCCAGACAAGAACCGTGTCTTTGAACCGCGCCCGGAAGAACCGCCACGAGTTGCGCGCCGCCTCGGTAGCACCCTGGCCGCCCAGCATCACGTAGCGAAGCGCGATCAGGTACATGATCCCGAGTACGAATCCCCCGATGAGGAGCACGGGAATGCCCACGACGAGGCTTCCACAGACCGGTGCGATCAGCTCCGGACCGGGCGTCCCGCCGACGCTCACTGTTGCAAAGATGGGCACGATGATCAGCACCATCATGAGCATCCCCACCGCAAAGAGCGGCAACTTCAGCAGGATATCGAGCCCCAAGAGTGTCCAGAAGCGCGCGAATCCGGCGTTCCACAGCTGGCCGAGCGGTCGAGGCGCGCCGTCTTCAACGGAGCTCACGCCCGTCACGAGCCCGCCTCGCGCCGCGATGGCGAAGATCGACCACACCATGCCCATGAAGAAGATGAGAACCGTGGCGGCGATGAGGAGCGGCAGCAGTGATACGAGCCTCTCCATCAGGCGCGTGGTGTCGCCGGGGTCGAAACCGCCCGGCCACGGGGCGCCCGAACCACTGCTGCTGGATCCTCCGGACGAGCCGCTGCCTGAGCCCCCGCTGGCCGAACACCCTGACACTCCCGCGAAGATCCCCAGCACCCACAGCGCTTTGTAGCGCCAGGTGATGGTCCAGGACCGCTTGATGATTCTACCGAGGTCCATCATCTCTCCCTTGGATCTGCTGAACGACTCAGTCGAGCGTGCGCAGCTCGTAGTTTCTGGTGCCAAGGCCATGCGCCTCGGCATAGGCCAAACCGATCGTGCCATCGATTCCGGTGACGGCTGCGAACTTGTCCGTACCGGACTCGAGACCATCGCCTTGCGTCCCTGGCAGACCCGCAGCCCGTTGGACGAGGTCGAATGCCGCCTGGTCGATGGCGACGATGTCCGTTGAAGCCAGTATTCCGACATCGGAGACGATGCTCGCGTCACTGAAATGCCAGCAATCACAGTCGGGGGACACGTTCATCACGAAGGAGAGGTAGATGACCTTGCCGTCCTTGCCGCTGACCGCGCCGGCAACGTGTTCGACGATCTTCTCCTGGATCGCGCCGGGCTCGGTCTTCCACTGAATGGCGATAGCAGCGTACGGACACGCAGCCACACACTCGCCGCATCCGTAGCACCGTTCGTAGTCGATGCGGGCGATGCGGTCCGGCGTGATCGCGATGGCATCGACCGGGCACCAGCTCACGCACTTGCCGCATGCGGTGCACTTCTCGGCGCCGACCTGCGGCTTGAGGTCCGAGTGCATGCGCTGTTTGGCGCTGCGACACCCCAAACCCATTCCGACGTTCTTCAGCGCCCCGCCGAACCCCGTGGCCTCATGTCCCTTGAAGTGGGTCACGACCACGAGGGCATCCGCGTGGGCTGCCGTCGATCCGATGCGCACACTGTCGAAATGCGCGTATCCGCTGATAGGGACATCGACGGCGTCCCTGCCGTCAAGCCCGTCCGCGATCACGATGGGTGCCTCCACGGTCGCGAAGGAGAAGCCGTTGCGCACCGCGCATCCCATGTGGTCGACAGCGTTCGCGCGCTTCCCGCGATAGAGCGTGTTCGAATCGGTGAGGAACGGTTTACCGCCGGCTTCCCTGACGAGACGAACCACTTCGCGAAGGAACACAGGGCTCACGAACCCGGTGTTGCCCTCCTCGCCGAAATGGAGCTTGACCGCGACAAGGTCGCCGTCATCGATGGTGTTCTCAAGTCCCGCTCGCTGCAGCAGCCGCCCGGCACGGGCCACGAGCGACTCCTTCTTCGTCGTGCGTACCGGCGCGAACCACACCAAGGCCGCAGCGGGTTTGGGCGCAGGCGGCGTGACAAACGCTGGCGCAGGCCCGGGCACGGGCGCAGGCGGCAAGGAGACCTCATGGACGGGAGCCGGGGACGGAGCGGGAACCGGGACCTGCGGCTCCTCGAACAGCGTACCGTTGGGGACGGACACCACATCATCCACCGACGCCACGACCGTTGCGCCGAGCACTGCCGATAGCGCGTCCTCAAGCGAGGAGGACACCGCATCGCTCGTCAGCTGTTCGCCGGCGGCCAGATCCTGAGCGGCTTCTGTGACCGGCTCCGGTGTGGACGGCGAGTCGTCGGTGGCCTCGTGCTCGACAACCTCGCCGCGCTCCGGCACCTCCACGACCACCGCGGCAGGCCGTATCCCGTCGAGCACCAGCCGAGCGACATCGAGGGTCACGGGCATGCCCCGGCGCGAGGCATACGCCTGCACATTGATGAGCGCGCCCTTGAGCGTCTGTGGAAGAGCGTACTTGTCGGCGATGTAGTCGAGGACCTCCTCGGGGATGTCGAAGCCCTCGCGGGCCGCTTTGTCCCTCAGGATGAGCTGCCGTTCCTCAACCTCATCGATTCTGTCGTCAGACACCTTCGCTACCTCCCACGTCGTTGCCGAAAGACCTACCGGTGCAGGCCCTCCCGAGAGTCATGTTCGTCGAACGCGAGGGCGGCCGCACCGAGCACGCCCGCGTCGTTGCCGAGGACCGCGGGCACGACCTCGACATCACGGCGCCCGGCGAGCGCCTCGGCCTGCATCACCTGCACCGCCCGCTCGACGAGCACGTCGGCCGACTCTCCGATACCGCCACCGATGCAGATGAGGCGCGGATTCAACAGGTTGACGAAACCGACCAGCGCCCTACCAAGAACCTCTCCGGCCTCCACCAGGATCGCGCGCGCCACCGCGTCGCCACCGCGAGCCGCCATCACCACGGCCTCGGCGGTCACGGCCTCGATGTCGCCGCCCGCCGCGTCGAGTATCGCCCGCCCGGAGAACGCACGGGCGGCCGCCTGCCCTTTGGCCGCCAGTGCCGGTCGGCCGAGAAACGCTTCAAGGTGGCCGCGCCCGCCGCAGGGGCACTCCGGCCCATCAAGATCGATGACCATGTGTCCTATCTCGCCACCGAGCCCGCGCGACCCGCGGTACGGCTCGCCGGCGACCCACATTCCTCCGCCGACACCCGTGCCAAGCGTGATCATGAGGAAGTCGCGCGCACCCTTGGCGGCGCCATAGCGTGACTCTCCGAACGCTGCGAGATGTCCGTCGTTGTCGATGGTCACCTCGCTGCGCGTGCGAGACATCACAAGCGAACGGACATCGACCCCGGCCAGCGGCAGGTTCGTGCAGAATTCGACTTCCTGCCGCAGGAAGTCGACCTGAGCCGGGAGGCCGATACCGGCGCCCGCGACTTCAGAAGGATGGACCCCCGAGGTCACCTCTGCGGCGAGGTCGATCACCGCATCCACGACGGCGAACGGCCCGCCTTTGGGGGTGAGGCGCTTGGCCTCCTTGACGATGCGTCCCTTGCGCTCCACGAGCCCGGCCGCAATGCGCGTTCCCCCCACATCGATACCTACGGCGTACGTCGTACGCATAAGTCCCCTCTCGCGTGCGTGTGAGCCGACATCGACCACACGATGTGATGATACCGCTCGGCGCCGCTGCCGAGGCTCAGAAGTCCCAAGCCACTCCCTGCGAAGCCCTCACAAGACCCATGTCTTGCATCCGGGACAGCATCTCGCTCTCGCTGACTCCGAAGAGCCGGGCGAGGTAGCGGTAGTCGTTGAACCACAGTCGACCCTGATCGATCACCATCTGAGTGGGCAGCAGCAGTTCGCGAGCGACGAGGTCTGCCTCTCGATGATCGTCCTGGTCGCGAGGGTACGAGTTGCCATCACCGTGAAGCACGAGGAGAACGTGGCCCAGCATGTGTGCCAGAGCCCCCCGGCGGACCTGTTCGGGTTGCGCCCAGTTGATCACCATGACAGGGAGTCCGTCTTCGTAGACGGTGGCTGCGGTGAAGAACAGCGGTAGATTGACCGGGCGAACGGGAATGCCGAGGGACGCGACGATATCATCGAGCGCGATCGGAGGCTCGGTCGCACCGATCCGGTCGAGAGTCTCAGTCGCGATGCCGCGATAGTATGCTTCGGTTCTAAGCGACACCACTCATCCTGACGCCGCACGGGTACGTTGTAGTACACACTGTACCGTGATGATTCCCCTCGGGCTCACCGAGTCGACAAGGCTGAGTGTGATGGACCGCACATTCGCTTTCACAAGATGGTCCGTTGAGCCGATATACGATGAAGGCGCACGGCAAGCGAGAGGAGGGTTGCGGGCACATGGACGCCGAAGGCTTCCCGCGTGCAGAAGAGGCACTGCGCCTGCTGGCCAACGCCGTCGCGGCCGCTCGTCTCTACCCCCCTGCATCCGCGATTCCCCGCGAGGCGGCCGAGAACCTCGTCGAACGCGCCCGCACGCTCACCGCAGCCGGACCCCTTCGCTACCACCTCGATCCCGACGGCTTTCGCGTCGGCGAGACTCCCATCGCGGCGGGACAAAGTCAGGTCATGGCTCTGGCTGAGTCGCTCTACGCGCTCCAAGCGGGACAGCTCGTGATGGCCCCGGGGGTCACGCTCGATGAGGTTCTGGTCTTCGTGGACCTCACCAACCGCGACGCGACGCGCGTGCGATCCGCAGGCGGATTGCGGGCGCAGCTCGGCGCTTCGGGCGTCGCGCACATCGCGATCATCGAGGTCTCCCTCAGGGCCTCCGAAGACGGCGGGCTGCTCGGGCTCGATCTCACCAGCGCCCCGCTCGACGAGATCGCTGCCGGCATCGCCGACGCTGCCGAGCGGCGCGCGCAGATGGCCGCCCAGGGCGCCGCGAGCGACGAGCTCGCTGAGGCGGTCGATCGACTTGAGGACGCCATGCGCGAGATCGCCCTGGAGCGCGTGGCCGCGGCGATGATGCGGCTGGACGAGCAGACTCGGATGCGCGTGCTCGGGCTGTCGCTCAAAGCCGACACGTCCGGGGAGCGCATGGAGGGGATGCTGGCCGCCGTGGCGCGCATGAAACCGGCCTCCCTCGCCCGCCTGCTCACCCTGGTCGCATCGCAAGCGGATACCGACCCTCGGCGCATCGCGACTGCACTCACCCTCCCGCCGGAGGCTACGAAGATGCTCATGATGATGCTCGAGCCTCGACCGAATCTCGACCCTGACTTCGGAGTTCCGGCACAGGAGCAGGCTCAGTCGCTGGCCGACGAGATGGACCGCGACGACACCGAGGACCAGGCCGAGGTCGCCCGTCAAGTGGCCATCGCCTCGCCGGCGCTCGCCTCCGGTCGGGCACTGGCGACGGCGACGGCCGTCTCTCGCTCGCACGCCGATCCGGGAACGATACGCGCAATCGGCGAGGTGCTGCCGCGCGCTGCGCGGGACGGGGCGTTCTCCACGGTCCGCGAGACACTGCGCCGGCTTGATGAGATCGCGACCGAACCGTCTCTGGCCGATGAGGTGACGGTGGCACGCGCGACCCTCGCCGACCCGAAGGTACTGACGGAGGTCTGCCGTGCCCCGGTGACCGACGCCGATGCGGCCATCGCCGGCGAGATCCTCCAGGCGGCAGGACCACCGGGTGCTGAAGCGCTTCTCGATGTGTACGTGAGGCTTTCAGAACCCAAGCGCTCATTGCTGCGACCGGTGATGCGCAGCATGAGCGAGGGCGTGCTCGGCGTGGCACGCCAGCGCTTGCGCACCGCCGACCCGGCGATGGCCGTCGCCATCATCCGAACGCTTCCCCAGCTTGGCGACCGCCGGGCCGTGCCTGTTGTGGCGGCCGGTCTCACCAGCCTGGACGAGCAGGTCCGCTTCGCATCGGCGTCCGCGCTTGCCAGCATGCCCGTGCCCGAGGCCGAGGCAGCCCTCATCCGGGCGATCAACCATCGTGAGCCGGAGACGCAACGCCAGGTGGTGCGCGAGGTGGCACGCGCCCACATCGAGGGGGCCGTACCGGCGCTCTCCCGAGCGCTTGAGGATATCAACGTGTTCCAGCGGACGTACGAGACGCGCAAGGAGATCATCGCGGCACTCGAGGAGATAGGGACTCCGGAAGCCGAGAAGGCCCTGCGCCGTTTCGCACAACGAACGCTTGGATTGGGCAGAAAGAGCAGAGAGCTTCGTGTGCGCGCCGTGCGGGTGGCCGATGAACTCTCAAGGAGCCGAGGAGTGAGCCAGCAGTGACTGACGCACCGTACCGCCCAGAGAACGAAGGTCCTCTCGCCAGTCCGGAGGCAATCGCGCAAGAGGCCATCGAAGAGCCGCGGATGGTCGCGGTCCAGGCGCCCTTCGCCACGCCCGAGAAGCTCTCGCTCGCCCGTGACCTTGTCCGCACCCTCGCTGTGGCACATACCAACGCGGCGCTCTACCCGACCACGCATCCCTCGGTCGCGGCGTCACTTGAGGAGTTCGTCGCGGCCCTGCAGGCACTTTCCCGTCACGGATTCGAGCACCTCACACTGAACATCTACAAGAACACCCTCTTCGTCGAGAATCAGGTGTTCCCGGAGGAGAGCGTCACCTACCGCAAGCTGATTGACGAGTTCTTGGCCCGAGGAATCTCAGCGGCCACCTTCTTGCCTGCTATCAAGCCAAGCGAGGCTGCGGCGGTGTTGGACCTGCTCGGGGAGGTGCGGGTGACCGAGATCGAGGCCGCCCGCTCGTACCTCGAGGCCCGCGGAGTGACCGCCGTTACGGTCGCCGAGACGAGCACCCTCGATGAGAGTGGTGACGAGGAGCATAACCGCGAGGTCCGCGCCCGGGCTCGCGAGAGCTACGACTCGGGGCTCAACGCGATGCGCGAGATCGAGGCGCAGGCCAAGCTCGGACGGGTGGTCGAGATCGGCGGATTGCAGCAGGTCGTAGGCGGGTTGCTCGACAACCTGCTGAGGGATCCGGCCGCCGTGCTGGGCCTGACGGCCATCAAGGGCCATGACGACTACACGCTCAACCACTCGATCAACGTGTGCATACTCTCGCTCTCGCTGGGATCGGCTTTGGGGCTGTCCGCGGAAGACCTGCGCAGTCTTGGCCTCGCAGCCTTGCTCTACGACATCGGCAAGGTACGCATCCCGGGCGAAGTGCTGCTCAAGGCCGGACCGCTCACGGCGCAGGAGTGGCAGATCGTGAAGCGGCACTCTGAAGAGGGTGCCGACCTGCTCAAGAGCATCCAACTTGCCGACAAGCTGGCGATGATCGTCGCCTTCGAGCACCATCAGCGTCACGACCTCATGGGGTACCCCGAAGTGGCATCCGGTGGCGAACAACACCTGTTCTCAAAGATCGTCGCCGTCTGTGATGCCTACGACGCGATGACCACGATGCGCCCCTTCCGGCGCGAGATTCGGCCCGACAAGGCACTCGCCGTGCTCATGCAGGGCCGCGGCAAAGCCTACGACCCGGGCGTCACCAAGTCCCTCGTGGCGATGCTCGGCATCTATCCGATGGGAGCGGTGGTCATCCTTGACGACGCCTCGACGGCCGTCGTCTACCGGGTCAACAACGATGACCTGCTGCACCCACGCGTGAAGGTGCTCGCCGACGCGAGCGGACGATGGAACGAGACGCCCGAAGTGCTCGATCTGCGTGTGATCGACGTGCAGACAGGTCAGCCGCTGCGAACCATCGACGAGTGCGTACCCGCCGCTGATGCGGGCGTCGACGACGTGTGGCAGTACCTGTAGAGCTGCGTGCGACCGACGGGAGTCAGGCGTCTGACCGCGGGCGTTCGACGCGGTCCTTGACCGACAGCAGCCACCGGGCGACGTCTTCGCCGCCATCGAGAAGGGAGCCTGATGGACATCAGACGCATCGTGGTGCCACTGCTCGTCTGCGCATCGGTGGCGCTTGCGGGTTGCAGTCGAGCCGAACCTCGGGTGCTCCAACCGCCGTCACCGACGCCTCCCCCAGCAAGCGTCCCGACGAGTGCGCCGGTCTCGCTCACTGACGTCGAGGTCTCTTTGCAGCCGGTGGCCGAGGGTTTCGATCGGCCCGTCTTCGTGACCCACGCCGGCGACGGATCCGGCCGTCTCTACGTGGTCGAACAGAGCGGCTCCATTCGCGTGATCGCACCGAAAGGGGCCGGAATCGCCCCCTTCCTCGACGTGAGCGAGCTCATCTCCGATGGGGGCGAGCGCGGACTGCTGGGTCTGGCGTTCTCGCCGGACTACGCGAGTTCGGGCGACTTCTACGTGAACTACACCGACCGCGACGGCGCGACGGTCGTGGCCAGCTACCGGGCCATGGACCCGGCAGCGCTCACCCCCAAGCTGGCGACGCCCGCCACGCTCCTTCGGATCGAGCAGCCGTACTCCAACCACAACGGCGGCTGTATAGCTTTCGACGAGGACGGCCTGCTGTGGATCGGGATGGGCGATGGCGGCAGCGGCGGCGATCCCGAGGACCGTGCGCAGAACCCCAAGAGTCTGCTGGGCAAGATGCTGACGCTCGACGTTTCGAAGCCGGGGTCCAAGCCACGCATCGCCATCACCGGCGTTCGCAACCCGTGGCGCTTCAGCTTCGACCGGTCGACCGGCGATCTGTGGATCGCGGACGTGGGCCAGAACGCCTGGGAGGAAGTGCACCTGCTGCAGGCGGGCTCCATCGACGGCGCGAATCTCGGCTGGAACCTGTGGGAGGGTTCACATCCCTACCCCGAGGGCTCGAACCCTTCGCGCAAGGGATTCGTGTTCCCGGTTGCTGAGTACGGCCATGACGAAGGCCGCTCGATCACCGGCGGCTACGTGTACCGGGGCTCCGAGTCCCCGGGGCTGACGGGCGCCTACGTGTTCGCCGACTTCGAGGCGGGCTGGATCGGCGCGCTCGCTGCGATGCCTGAGGGGTCGGACGCCGGGCCGCGCACGCCCGTTCGCCTCGTGGACGACGCCGGGCAGCCCTCTTCGTTCGGCGAGGACGAGGCGGGCGAGCTCTACGTCTGTGACTACGCCTCGGGCACCGTCAGCAAGGTGGTGGCGCGGGCCAGGTAGGCCTCGGCCGACCCGGGCCACCGCTCTCACCGGTCTTGGCAGCACGCCTTGAACTTCTGGCCGCTCCCGCACGGGCACGGATCGTTGCGCCCGGTGCGTGCGGCCTCCTCAGCCAGAAGCGTCATGATCACACCGGCCTCCCGGCCTTGCTCCAGGAGCGCCGACATCATCCTCATGCGCCGATCGGTGTGCCGGAAGAAGTACTTCAGCCCTTCGCAGATGGCCGGCGTTCGCCGCGCTTATGGTGCACAGCACGTAGGGGTTGCCCGCACAGGCGGGCAACCCCTGCACTGCGCGGCGCGATTGCCGTAGAATGATGCGCGTCCGTATCCCTGCCAGGGAAGGCTCAATCCGTGCGCGACAGCGATGGTAACCGGCGTCCGGAACTCGAGCTTCTGCTCCTGCTCGTCCTCGTAGGAGCCACGGTCTTCGCGATCCTGGTTGCCGAGCACAAACTCGCATTCCTCGCGTTCTTCCAGATTCCCGTGCTGGTCGCGTCGTACTTCCTTGGCCGCCGCCAGGGAGTGATGGTCGCGACACTGGCCGTCCTCATGGTCGGCATCTACGCCGTCATCAACCCGACGGTGTTCATCCCCGATCCAGACCAGACGCCGGGGGTCGCCCTCTTCCTGTGGGGCGCCTTCCTTATCGTGACGGCCTACGTCGTGGGCACGCTGTATGAGGCAAAGGCAACCGCCGCATCCGACCTACGACAGGCGTACGAGGGGCTCGTCGACATCCTGTCCGAGCTCATCGACGCGGTCGACCACTACGCCGACAACCACTCGGTGCGCGTCGCCCGGCTTGCCGCACGCATCGGCGTGGCGATGAACCTGCCGGTGGACCAGATCGAGAACATCCGGGTAGCGGGGTTGCTGCATGACATCCAGAAGGCCGACGTCAGCATCGACGTCCTGCGCAAAGCAGCCCAGACGGATTCCGGCTCCCACGAAGGTCCGGGGCTCCTCATGGCCAAGCGCTTCCAGGCGTCCGGTGGCCTGCTGCGGGATGTCGTACCGCTGATCGAGAGCTACAACGAGCGTTTCGACGGTGAGGGCGCGCACGGGCAGACGGGCGAAGCGATTCCGCTTGGCTCCCGGGTGCTCGCGGTGGCTGACGCACTCGATCGCGCTATGGCACCCACGCCCTACGGGCAGGGGCTGACCGCGCCGCAGGCCATCATGGACGTCGAGGCCCTGTCCGGAACCAGTTTCGACCCGACCGTCATCGACGCGACGATCGTCGTCTTCGAGTCGGGTGGACTCGAAGACTGAGCGGCTCACACGCGCTCGCCCTCAGCCGAGTGCTCCGACAAGCGCATCGACGTCTTCGGCAGCTGTGTCCCACGACGTGACCCAGCGGACCTCGTCGACCCCGGGCCTCGCGTTCTCGCGCCACGTGTAGAAGTGGAAGCGCTCCGCCAGCGTCAGCGCACGACCATGTTCTAGGAGCGCGAACACCTCGTTGGCCTGCGGTTGCTGGCTGAGCTCGACTCCCGCGCGGCGCGCGCCCTCGGCCAGTCGTGTGGCCATCGAGTTGGCGTGGCGCGCTGACACGAGCCACAGATCCCCGGAGAAGAGCGCCTCGAACTGCGCGGCGGCGAAGCGCATCTTGCTCGCAAGCTGAGAGAGCTGTTTGCGCGTGAAGACCACGTCGCGCGTCCGAGCGTCTCCGAAGACCACCACCGCCTCGCCGAAGACGAGCCCGTTCTTCGTGCCTCCGAGCGAGAGCAGATCCACACCTGCCTTGGACGTGATGTCGGCAAGCCCGCAACCCAGGGCTGCTGCCGCGTTGGCCAGCCGCGCGCCATCGACGTGCAGAAGCAGCCCGTGTGCGTGCGCCAGGTCGGCGAGCGCTGACAGCTCGTCGGGCGAGTACACGGTACCGAACTCGCTCACGTTGCTCACGCTGATGACGCGCGGCTGGGCGGCGTGCTCGAAACCCAGAGTGGACAGGTGGGGCTCCACCAGGTGCGGTGTCAGCTTGCCGTCGGGCGTGGCGACGGGGATCAGCTTCACACCAGCCAGCCGCTCGGGCGCCGCTGCCTCATCGCAGTTGATGTGGGCTGACTGGGCACAGATGACCGAGTGCCACGGCCGACACACCGTCGCGAGGCACACACAGTTTGCTCCGGTGCCGTTGAACGTGAAGGCGACATCGCACTCGTCGCCGAGGTGGCGCTTCAGAACAGCAATCGCCCGTGCAGTCACCGGATCGTCTCCGTACGCGTGAGCGTGGCCCTCGTTGGCCGCCACCATGGCGGCGAGCACCTCGGGGTGGGCTCCCGAGTGGTTGTCACTGCCGAATCCTCGCCAGCTCATGTGGTGGGCCCCTTCTCGCTTGCGAACAGACGGTCGCACTCGACGACGTACTCCTGCAGCACGCCGGGCAGGTCCTCATCGCGCCCCGCAGGCGGCAGGGGGCTTGAGTTGTAGGTGTCCCAGAACAAGACGTCGGCGTCATCGAGCGCACCTGACACCGAGTCGGCGAGAAGCGCCGCGAGCGCCTTGCCCGTGTAGGTGGTCTCGGCGGGGATGCCGGCCTCAGTCGCAACCCGCACCGCCTCGACGCTCTGTGTGGTCGGCACGCCGTACCCGGGCTCGAAGAACTCCTCCCGCAAGGCGAATCGCAGATCCTCGAACGCGACGTCCGGCATGCCCGAATCCAAGGACCGCAGCCTGTCGACCGTCGCGATGGTGAGCGTCCGGGCACTCTCGAGGTTGCAGACCTCGCCCGGCGTGACGCGCACCGCCTCGACGCGCGTGGGCGCCTCGAGCAGGGAGAATCCGATGGCCAGCCCGATGGCGGTGCCGATGGTTCCGCCTGCGAGGTACACGCGGTCGGGTAGCCCTTCGCCCGTTGCCTGCGCCTGCGCGGCCAGCTCAAGTGCTGCGTTCACGTACGCGATGGCTCCGAGCGCGTTCGTGCCGCCCATCGGGATCACGTACGGCTCGACGCCATCGCGCTCGGCGAGTTCCCGGCGGACGCGCACGGCCTCGCGGGAGCCGTCCCACCCCTCGATGGCATGGATGTGGGTACCGAGGCCGGCGTGGGCCCGCAGCGTGCGGGCGGCGAATGGCCCCGGCGCCTGCGGCGACAGCACGACGTGCGGCTCGATCCCGGCCGCGGACGCGTGCACCGCCGTCGCCAGCGCATGATTGGAGCCGTAAGCACCGAAGGTGATCACGGCGCGCCGCTTCTGCGCGAGCGCCTCACCCAGGAGCAACTCCAGCTTGCGCGCCTTGTTGCCGCCGTATGCGCGTGCGGAAGCGTCGTCGCGCTTCACGCGAAGCATGCGGGCACGCGTGTCGAGCTCGAGCGGCTCGAGCGGCGTGGGAAGATCGCACAGGGCCAGGCGCGGCATCCCGCTCGTGCCCGGCAGTCTCATCAGTAGCGGGTAGGACATGCGCTCTCCCTCGGTGGTGATTGCGGCCGCGGCGCAATGGCCGCGCATCCTCTTCAGTGTACGTGCCGAAGCCGACATGTCAGCGCCCTACTCGTAAGCGATCGCGTCGCGAATCGAGACCATGCTTGCGCGCCAGGCAGGCAGCAGACTCGCCACGGCGGCGATCAACACGACCAGCACCAGCCACATCCCGACGCCCCACCACGAGTACGCGTACGAGAGCGGCAGCCCCATGGCCGTACCCAGCGCATCAACGAGCCACACCGACAGCGGCCACGACAATAGGGCACCCAAGCCCCACGCCATCAGCCCGACGACGACCCCCTCGGTGATGTAGATGCCGAAGATCGAGGCGTGGCTCGCACCGATCGAGCGCATGACCCCGATCTCGCGCGTCGACTCGAGCACGTTGATCGTCATCGTGCCCGTGAGCCCGATGACCCCGACGGCCGCGAGGATGACCGCCATGATGACGAGGAACGTGACGAGGATGCCCAACTGATTGGCGATCGTCTGTTTCTGCGCCTCCTGCGTCTGAGAGCCCGATATCGTCAGTCCGGCTTCGTCAAGGCGCCGTTCGAGCTCCCGTGAGGTGCGCACCTGCGAGTCGGGGTCTGAGGCAGGCGTCTGCACCAGCAGCCGCGTGACGAAGCCTTCCGCTCCGGTCGCTTCCTGGAGGACCTCACGGTCGATGAACATCACCGAACCCATAAGCTGCCCCGTGACCACCCCGACGATTCGCCAGCGCCGTTCGGCTCCACGAACCGTCACGTACATGATGTCGCCCACGCTCAGGTAGGGTTCGTCTTTCAGCACGTCGGTATTGACGACGACCTCATCCGCGCCACCGGGCTCAAGCCAGCGCCCGGCGACCAGAACCGGCGTGATGAACTCGGTGTCGACCGGAACACCCAGCGCGTAGGTCTCCTGGTTCTCGGAGCCGTCGGGTCGCGTGAGCGAGACCTGAGAGTCGAACCACGTCTCCACCGCATCCACGTCGGTCACCTTGGCCGCCTCGCTTTCGAGGTCCGCCTGCCGCTGAGGGCGCGCCATGAACACCTGTGCGTCGTAGCGCCACCACGCCCCCATGTCCTCGACGGTCTGGAGCATGGACGCGCGCACGGTCACGACGCCCATCACCACCGCCGACGCCAGAACCAGCGTTGTCAGGGTGAGCGCCAGCCGCCCTTTTCGGACGAACGTGTTGCGCAGCGAGAGCGCGACCGGGCGAGGAAGCCCCCGGAGCAACCCGAGCGCGCGGTCGATGATCCCGGTGCCGAAGCGCGTGCCACTGCCCGCCGGGTCGAGCGCGCGCGCCACAGGGAGCGTCGTCCCCTTGTGAATAGGGAACGCGGCGGCCAGGACCGGCACGACAAGACCGACGAAGAGCACCAAGCCAAAGACCCACGCCGGGGGCGAATCGCTCGCCAGACGGAAGTTCATGATCCCCGCTGCGTACTCGGCGAACCAAGCGCCGGCCCACAGCCCCAGCGGAAGCCCTATCGCGACAGCCAGCACCCCGTACGCGGCGACCAGAGCGAGATACATCCATGCGATCTGGACGTGCCGGCCTCCCACCGCCTTCATGATGCCGACTTGGCGCACCTGCTGCGCGAGGATCGCCTGAACCGTGGTGACGACGAGAAAGCCCGAGAGCGCAAGCGCCATGATGCCCAGTGCAAGCAGGAGCAACGAAACGGCCTTGAAGATGTCGCCCAGGAAGTGGCTTCCCGGTTCGGGCACCTCAAGCCGCAAGGTGTTGACGCCCGCTGCGGTGAGATCGGTGTCACGGATGTCGGCGGCGATACGACTGGCAGCCGACCTCGACACCGTCGGATCGAGGACGATCGAGAGGTGATTGAGCGCATCCGGTTCGCCCAGCACCGCCAACGTCTCCATCGAGACAAAACCCGTCAATGCGTCTTGGAACTGGGCCGGCACGACGTTGATGTCGTGGGCGAACCCCTCAACCCTGAGCTTGCCGCGCTTCCCCGCCGAGGTCTCGACATTGATGATGTCGCCTACGCTGATGTCTTCGATCTGCAGCGCGCTCTTCTCGAGGATGACACCGCCTGGCCGGGGCGGCCACGCGGCGTACTCCTCGCGAACGAGCTTCTGCACCCCGCCGCGCCCGAACTGAGGAATCGCCCACAGCCGCAGCGTCTCCCACCCCTCGGTGGTCGCCGTCTCCTCGATTGAGGCGGTCGAGTAGCGCACCGTCACGCGGCGCCGCCCCTCGGCATCACGGACATCCTCACGATCGGCGATGTTAGCGGGGAGCTTGGCGTCGAACCCGGTCGTGTCGAACTGTGCCGACGGCGGGATGCTCGCCTCGAAGTCGACGTCGAACTCGCGCAGCAGAATCTCGCGCCCGCCCATCACGACCGCTATCGCGAACACCCCGACCGCAATCGACAAGACGACGAGTGCGGTGCGGATCTTGTGACTTGTGAGGTCGCGGGCGACCTTGTGCCAGCGCGGGGAGATCATGCGAGCTAGCCCCGGCCCGCGGAGTCGGCCCCGGCGCTGCGACCGGCGGCAGCCGCAGCTTCTTCGGCAAGCTCCTCTTCCAGCCAGCGGCGCCGGTCCTCCACGATCTCACCGTCGGCCACGTGCAGGGCGCGCGTGACGCGGCTGGCCAGGTCGTTGTCGTGGGTGACCATGACGATCGTCTTGCCGCGTGCCACGAGCTGCTCGAACAGCGTGAAGACGGCGTCAGCGGTCTTGGAGTCCAGGTTCCCGGTGGGCTCGTCGGCCGCGATGATCGGCGGATCGTTGGCCAGAGCGCGCGCGACTGCGACGCGCTGCTGCTGCCCGCCGGAAAGCGCCGAGGGCAACTTGTACGCCTGGTCGGCCATCTCGACCTGCTCGAGCAGTTCAAGCGCCACTTTCGGGCGGTCGTCGACGCGGTGTACGCCGCAGAAGTCCATCGGCAGCATGATGTTCTCGATCACGGTGAGCGTGGGCAGCAGCTGGAAGAACTGGAAGACGACGCCGATGGACCTGCCGCGCCATACGGCAAGCGCGTTCTCGCTCAGACCGTGGACGGGAGTGTCCTCGACGAAGATGTTGCCCGACGTCGGGTGGTCTATCCCGGTGATCATATTGATGAGGGTGGTCTTGCCGGAACCCGACTTGCCGATGAGACCGACGAACTCTCCGCGGCCCACCTCCAGGTTCACGCCCTTGAGCGCCGTGAACGCCACCCCGCCGGTGTCGTAGGTCTTCACGACATCGACGAGTCGGATCAGTGTCGATTCACTCGAAGCGTCCGTCACCGGCGTTCCTTCCGAAGGGTCGCATTCCGTCCACAGGGGAATCTACCACCCAGCGCCTCGGGTATCCCTGCTCAAGAGCGAACGCCGCGCCGATTCCGCAGGGGCCGCACGAAGGGCCCATCATCGCTGACGGGCCCTTCACTCATTCGGCGTTGAATCCGTGCGTGCTACGCTTCCGCCCCTGTCGTGCGGCCCTTCAGCGGCATCGCCTCGACCACCAGGTCCATCACCTGCTTGATCTCAAGCCCCAGATCGTGCACCGCGTTGAGCTCGTTGATCTGCAGACGGCAGTTCTCGCAGGGGCACGCCAGCACCGACGCTCCGCTGGCGCGCAGTTGCTTCACCTTCTCGTCCCCGGACTTCACACGCATCTCGTTGTACTCCTCCATCGCCACGATTCCGCCGCCGCCCCCGCAGCACCACTGTTCGCCGCGGCTGGGGGTCAGGTCGACGAAATCGGCCGAGATCGCCTTCACGATGTCGCGAGGCTGCTCGAAGATGCCACCATTGCGTCCGATCTGACACGGGTCGTGGTACGTCAGCCGTTCCTTGATCGCACCCGGCTGGACGGTGATGCGCCCATCCTTGATGTACTCGTCGATGACCTCGAGGATGTGGCGGACCTTGAACGGTAGCGGCTCGCCGGACCACGCGGCGTAGAACATCTCGGCGACGCGGTAGGCGTGACCGCACTCGGGGATCACGACTTCCTTGACGCCCAGCCGCACGGCCTCGTCGACGTAGCGCTTCGCGATCAGGCGCGCCTTCTCGGCATCACCGTAGAAGTAGCCGTAGTTCGCGGACTCGAACAGCGAGAGCGTCCAGTTGGTACCTGCCTCGTTGAAGATGACCGCGGCGGACTTGAAGCTGTGTGCACCGGCAAGCGCCACGTAGAGCACATCGGCACCCACGCGGTCCACGGGAATCTCAGCGTTCGGGTTTCCGGTCAGCTCGCGCACTTCGGTCTCGACATCCTTGAACCCTGCAACGAGCGAATCGCGAAACATCTCGAGGTTGTCGCCCTTGAAGAGCGCGGCGTCGGCAAGCTGGCCCAGCATCTCGTTGCCCCTACCCGCGGCGACGAGAATCGCCTTAGAGGTGGCCAGTATCCAACCGGTGTCGATCGAGAACGGGCAGTAGTACATGCACCGGCGACACCCCGTGCACGCGTACGTAGCATCGGCGAGTTCGTCGAGGAGGTTCTCATCCGGGTCGCGCGCCTCGTAAAGGGCGGGCACGAACTGCCCCGACTTCGTGAAGTACTTGCGATAGATCTGGCGAACCAGCTCCGCACGCCGCGCGGGCAGGTACTTCATGTCGCCCGTTGCGGTGTACTGATGACACGCGTCTTTGCAGACGGCGCATCGCGCGCAGATGTCCATGTACTGCTTGAGCGTGCGGTTCATCTTCTTGTCGAGTGTACCGACGATGGTTTCGATGGTCTGCTGCTCCATGGCTACTCAGAGCTCCTCACGAGGTTGGTCGCGAAGGCCCCGATGGCGTGCGTGAGCTTCGAGAACGGGAAGTAGATCAGGAACGCGTTGACGAAGAGCATGTGCCAGTTGAGCGCCCACATCTCGCCAGAACCGGCGATCTCTTCGGGCCACGCCGGCTGGAAGGCCAACACCGACTGGAACCACTCGATGTAGGTCGGGCCGTGGATGGCACCCACGAAGCGCAGGTGATCGCCCATCACGACGATGCCCAGCAGCAAGAACAGCAGGAAGTAGTCCTCCGGGGTCGACAGGTTCTTGTACGGCCCGAAGGTGCGCCGCGCGATCCAGTAGAGGACGGCGATGAGCATCACGATGCCAGCGAAGCCGCCCGAGATGCCGGCGAAGGTGGCCATGCCCTCTTCGCCCAGCACCGCGACGAGCGGCGTGAACTCGTGCACGAGCCGCAGGTGTCCGACGAACGCCGCGAGTGCGGCGAGGTGAAACGCCATCGCGGCGATCATGACGCCCGGTGCGATCTTGAAGCTCTGGGGCGCCACAAACGTATCGCGCATGAGCGCACCAAACCGCCCGGCGCCGGTCTTCGGCTTCGGATACAGCGCAAAACGGGCAGGGCTCTTCGGCGTCTTCGCCCACTGCCATGCCCTCCATGACATGCCGACTATGAACACACCAAGGCCGACATAGACACCGAGGGCAGAAGCGATGAACGAGAAGGTGTCCATGGGAACCAAGGCTATTTCACCCGCTTGACCAGGAAGACGAACTCGCTGTCGACCTTCTCGGCCTGAAGCACCTCGTTGCCCGTGGACTTGGCCCACGCCGGGATGTCAGCCATCGCTCCGGCGTCAGTCGCCACGGCGCGGATGACTCCGCCGACTTCGACTTTGCTGATGTTCTGGGAGACCTTCACCATCGGCATCGGGCACAGCAGCCCGCGCAGGTCGAGCTCAAGGTCGGGGGTGATGTCGCTCATGTGATGCTCCCTTACAGTTGAGGCCTCGCCGGCATGCGGGGCCGCCCTCGGCTCATGTCCCTCGGACACGAACCGTCGTGCTCAACGATCCAGCGCCGCAGGCTTCCGGCGCCGGGTGGTCGCCTAGATGAAGAACTGAATCTTCGAGGTCTCGGCCTCGGCGAGCATGAATCCCACACCGACCGGCTCCTGCACACCTTCCACGAAGGTGTCCTGCGGAATCTCCATGACGTCCATCGACATCTGGCAGCCGTACATGCGCACGCCCAGCATCACGGCCAGATCGCGCAGCTCCGGCAGGGTCGAGACGTTGTGAGCGCCCATCATCTTGCCAAACATCCATCTGCCCATTCCGCCGAAGCTGTACTTGCTCGGGTTCGCCTTGTCGATACCGCCGCCCTCGAACGCGCCCATGCCGAGCATCTTTCCGAAGAACGACTTCCCATGCTTGGCATCCGCTCGCTTCAGGGCCTTCAGCCCCCAGAACGTGAAGAACATGACCACGTCGAAGCCCATGGCGGCGGCCCCGGTTGCGATGATGAAGGCTCCGAAGAGCCTGTCCATGTCCCCGCTCATCACCACAAGCGTCATCTTCTTGGGCCCAGGCTCTGCCTCAGCGACCGCAGCGACCTGACTCATCTGGGCGGCGACGTCTGTCATCGTGCATCCTCCTCGGACTCAGTCTCGGACGCGCTCGCCCGGGACAACGCAGACTCCTGCATGACCTCAGTGATGAGGTCGAACGCTTGAATCAGCTTGGGATTGGCCAGCGAATAGTAGGCGTAGGCCCCCGACCGGCGAACCCGAACGACATCGTGGGCGCGCATCTTGGACAGGTGCTGCGAGAGAGTCGCCTGGGGGATGCCCGTCATCTCGACGAGCTCACCGACGGTCATCTCAGAGTCGCGAAGGGCGGCCAGGATCATCTGGCGCTTCTCGTTGGCGAGTGTCTTGCACAGCTCGGTGTGCATGCAGAAGAAACTCTGGTCCACGTCGCGTCGCCTCCGGCATGTAGGCTGGCTGTGGTGGTCGGGCGATCTTTACAATATACGCATATTCGCATATTGTAAAGATACCTTGTCCTGGGGGATCAGCCGCACCGCTTCGCCTCACTTCACGATGAATGTGAACCGCGTGCTGCTCGAAGTCTTGTAGTCGGGATGAGTGAACGTCGCTACCGCGGAGTACGTGCCGGCCGGACCCGCCTTCGTATTGGCGTAGTACACCGAGCGGCGCGGGCCGCTGCGCGGAGCGTTCACGAAGTTCTTGGCCGTCACGGTCTTGTGGACCTTCCATGCCCTCCCGACCTTGCGATAGACCACGACCTTCGTGTTCGAGTCCGCGACCGCTGGCGTGACGGTTCCGGTGATCTGCAGGAAGGCGTTGCGCTTCGCGGGGAACCCCAGCTTCGGCTTGGAGAGAGTCGCGCCGGTGCGCGCGCCGGTGAGGATCGTGCCGCCCGAGCCTACCGCCACGATGAAGTCGTTGCTGAGCGCCTTGACCCCGTGAAGCGTCATCGTGGTGCCCGACGACTGCACGCCCCACGACGAGCCCCCATCGCCCGAGCGCAGGATCGTCCCCTTCTCGCCGACGACCCAGATGCTGCCCTTGAACGACGTGGCGGAACGCAGCTGGGCGGTCGTTGGCAGCACCGCGCCACTCCACGTGGCGCCGCCGTCGGCCGTGTGCGCGATCATACCCGGCGATGTCGTGTCCACGACACGGTCGCCGGCGATGATGCCGTTCGTCGGGCTCGTGAACGCCACCCCCAAACCACGCCCGACCCCGGTCACCCCCGACAGGCGCGTCCAGGTCGCCCCACCGTCGACCGTCTTGAAGTTACTACCGCGGTACCCGGCGATGAACCCGATCGACGGCGTTGGGAACACTGCGTCGGACAACAGGTCGGGCGGCGAGTCCCTGTGCGCGGTCCAAGTCGAGCCGCCATCCGTCGTGCGAAGGATGCTGAAGTACGGCTTCGGCGGCACCGCCTGTCCGACGCGCCAGTGCTCACCCAGGATCCACCCGTCGGTCTTCGAAGTCATGCGCACGCGCCGTATGAACGTCCCGTCGTTCGGGTGCGCCTGGGGCTTCCACGTGGCACCCCCGTCGTCGGTGCGCAGGATGACGGTGGGCGCTAGGGGTGTTGCGACCGGGAAGCGTCCAACGGCCCAGCCGGTGGAGCGGTCGACGAAGTCGACACCGGTCAGAGTCGCCGACGTCGCGCCCGCGCCGACGCGCTTCCACGTCTTCGCGCCATCCGTGGTCTTGAGTACGAGGCCGCCTCCGCCCACCGCCCAACCGTGGGTCGCATCGACGAAATCCACGTCGAACAGGCCGGCCGTCGTGCCCGAAACGCGCTTCGTCCACTTCGTGGGGGGAGGCGTGTAGGTGAAGCGATACAGGCGGGTGCCAGCGGTCACCCAGACCCGCGAACCGCCCGCCGCACCGATGGAGGTGAAGTCGGCCGTGATGGCGGGGTCGGACTCGTCGGTCCACGTCACGCCTCGGTCAGGGCTCGCGAACAGTGCGCCCCCGTATCCGGCAGCGAACACCCGAGTGCCGTTGGCCCATGCCACGCCGTTGATGTGGCCGGCGAAGGCTCTCCCGAGGGCGCTCGCACGCGGCAGCGACGCCTGCGTCCACGTAGCGCCCCCGTTCTTCGTCACAAGCAGTGTCCCGTTCTGGCCCACGGCCACTCCGTGGGTCCGATCGGCAAACGCGACCCCCGTGAGGGCGCTCGGAAGACCTGACTTCTGCACCACCCAGGTCGCTCCGCCATTCGAGCTGTGCCTGATGAACCCGGCACCGCTCATGGGAATCCCGCCGACCGCCCAGACGTGCGTCGCGTCGACGGCGTCCACGGCCATTAGTTCCGGGCCGGCGACGGGCTCCACCTGCATCTCCCACGTCCTGCCTCCGTCGCGCGTGCGCTCGGTCACGCCCTGCTGGCCGACGGCCCAACCGTTCGAGGCGTCGGCGAAAGCGATCGCCTTCTTGGTGGCCCTACGCGCGAACGCCCCCATCGATCTCCACGTCACGCCCCCATCGACCGTGGAGTACGACTCGGCGTCAAAGCCGATGCCCGTGGCCCAGCCATGTGTCGCGTCGACAAACGCGATGTTGCTCACGGAGAAGCACGTCGTAAGCGCTGCTGACGAGAAGGATGTGCCGCCGTTGGTCGAGCGGTACACGCGCCCCGAAGGGAAGTTGGTGGAGCTGGGATTCGCCGGCGTATACGAGCCGCCGACGATGACTGTGTTGTAATCGAGTGCCTGTACCGAGCTCACCGAGCCCGAGAACGCCCCCAGGTTGGTCCACGTCCCCGCAGCCCCCGCCGACGCGGGAATGGCGAACAAGGCGATCGTCGCCACCGCAACCGCTACGACGAGAGCGTCGATCGTCCGCGTCGTGAAGACACCAGCCGGCGTCACGTCTTCGGTCCGCATGGACCGTCACCCCCCTTGTCGGTGCCCTTGATTGCCTCTACCCGCCCTAGAGCCCGATTACTCCGTGCGCGCGCCCCGTTTCGCCGAACGGTTCAGCGGTGATCGCACAAGAAGTCGGAGAATCGCCGATCCGAAGTCTACCTGCCGCGCCTCTTCGGCTCGGTGGTGTTGAAGCGCTTCGCGGCCTTGCTGATCACCTTGGCGGCCTGCTCTTTTTCGCGCCACGCCTTCTCGTCTTGCTTGCGAGCAACCGCTTCAAGCTCGGACGTGAGCCGCCGGTAGCTGTCGAGCCGCCGTTGCGCGAGATCGCCGCTCTCCGCGGCCGCGATGACCGCACAGCCCGGCTCCGCCTCGTGAGCGCAGTCGCGAAAGCGGCATCGCTCGGCGAGCGCCTCGATGTCAGGGAACGCCGCAGCAAGGCCGTCGGTGGCCTCCCACAGACCGATCGCCCGCATGCCCGGGGTGTCAATGACGACTCCGCCGCCCGGCAGCGCCACGAGCTCGCGGGCGACCGTGGTGTGCCGACCCTTGTCGTCGCCCACGCGAACCTCGGCCGTCGCCAGGACATCCTCGCCGATCAGCCGGTTGAGCAGCGTGGACTTGCCTACTCCCGAGCTTCCCAGGATCGCCGCAGTCACACCCAGCGGCACATGAGCGCGAACATTCTCGATCCCCTCGCCCGTCACGACGCTCTCCACGACCACGTCGACCCCGAATGCGACCTCTTCGGCGATCGTCCGCTGCTCATCGGCGATGTCCGTCAGGTCGGATTTCGTGAGCACCACCACGGGGCGCGCGCCCGACTCCCACACCAGCACGAGTTCGCGCTCCAGGCGCGAGATGTTGATGCCGCTGCCGGAGAGTGACTGCACGACGAAGACGAGGTCGACGTTGGCGATGATCACCTGCTCGCCCGTCTGCTCGCCGGGATCTTTGCGCGTGAAGGCCCCATGGCGGGGCAGAATCGCCTCGATGATCGGCATGTCGTGGGTATCCGGCCGGGCAAGCGCCACCCAGTCGCCCACGACGACCCTGCTGAACGCATCATCGGCTGACTTGAGCAGATGCATCGCCGGCTCAGCGCGCTCGAGCCCGCGCTCACTGGCGACGAGCGGCAGCCCGCGGTCGACGCGCGCCACCCGGGCGGCAAAGAGCCCCTGCTCGATGAGCGGCGCGAAGAGAGCGCGCTCACGATCCGTGTATCCGAGTCCCACCAAGTCCGTGGGAAGTGCGTAGTCGTCGCTCATGGGGGACAGGATACCCCTACACGGAGGGTCGTCGGCACGGGATCGGTCGATTCCACCTGGACGTGCTTGCACTCAAGCGCGCGGGGTCGCGTGCGGCGAGGCTGGCCGGACCACCGCGACCGCCGTGTCTGCGAGCAGGTTCGGCCACACGCTCACGGTGCGCACCTCCGCACGGCGCCACCCCTCGGTGAGGAGCGCGATCTCGCGCTCGATCTGGCCACCATTGGATGCCACGAAGTCGCGGAAGTCGTGGATAGTCGTGTGGTGGATGTTCGGCGTGTCGTACCAGGTGTAGGGAATCGAACTGGAGACCGGCATCCGGCCCTTCAGAGCGAGGTACCCACGGACCCTCCAGTGGCCGAAGTTCGGGAAAGACACCACGCCTCGTCGCCCCACACGCAGCATCTCGCGCAAGACGAACGCGGGGCGGCGAACAACCTGCAGGGTCTGCGAAAGGATGACGACGTCGAAGCTCGCATCGGGATAGGCGAACAGCCCATCATCGAGATCGGCCTCCACCACCGACAACCCCTGCGCCAATGCCGCGGCGATGTCGGTGTGATCGAGCTCGATACCGCGCACCGCGCACCCGCGCACGTCGCGAAGGTGCGCGATCAGGGAGCCGTCCCCGCATCCCAGATCCAGCACGCGACTGCCCTCGGGCACTACCTCGGCCACGAGGCGCAGGTCGGCGCGCAGATATGCAGCCGCGCTCACGCCGACTCACCCCCGCTCGGCGCGGTGCCTCGAGCACGCTCAAGCGCCAGCGCTTGCTCGAGGAACGGCTCCACGAACGCGTGTTGCGCCTGCGGTTCCAGCAGGAACGCGTCGTGGCCGTAGGGTGAGCCGATCTCGGCGAAACTGACCTCGGCGCCTGCGGCCGACAGCGCATCGACGACCTCGCGAGCCTGGTACGTCGGGAAGAGCCAGTCACTGGAGAAGGACAGGACGAGGAAGCGAACCGGACTGGCTGCCAGCGCCTCGCCGAGCGACGAGGCGCCCTCGCACAAGTCGAAGTAGTCCATGGCCTTGGTCATGAAGAGATAGGTGTTCGCGTCGAAGCGCTCGGTGAAACGCTTGCCCTGGTAGGCGAGGTAGCTCTCCACCTCGAACTCGGTCACGAACTCGAAGGCGAAGCCGTCACGCCCGCGCAGGCGGCGGCCGAACTTCTCGTGCATGGACTCGTCCGACAGATAGGTGATGTGCCCGATCATGCGAGCGACGGCCAGCCCGTGGCGCGGCACCGTGCCCGTAGCGTAGTAGCGACCAGCCGCAAACGCCGGATCGCCCAGAATGGCCGCACGGCCCACTTCGTTGAAAGCGATCGCCTGAGCACCCAGGCGCCACGTAGTCGCGATCGCGACGCACGCGCCCACGCGCGCGGGGTAGCGCTTCGCCCAAGCGAGCGCCTGCATGCCGCCCATAGACCCACCTGCGACAGCCAGCAGTCGCTCGATGCCGAGCTCATCAAGAAGCCGCGTCTGCACGTCGACCATGTCCTCGATGGTGACCACCGGGAAGTCGAGGCCATGCGGTTCGCCGGTCGCGGGGTTCGTGCTGCCGGGCCCGGTCGTGCCCGAGCAGCCACCCAGGACGTTGGCGCACACGATGAAGTACCGATCCGTGTCGAACGCCTTGCCCGGGCCGACCATCGGGTCCCACCAGCCGGGTCTGACCGATCCCTCTGAAGCGGCATCGGGGTCACCGGTGGCGGAGTCAGGCGGCGCCCATTCGGGGCCGTCCTCGCTGCGCCATCCCGCCGCACGGGCATCGGCTTCGCGCCAGCCGGCGACATGGGCGTCGCCGGACAGCGCGTGGCACAGCAGGATCGCGTTATCGCGACCCGGCGACAGCTCGCCGATCGTCTCGTACGCGATGTTGACCTCCGGCAGCGTCACGCCGGAGGCCAGCGCCACGTCGGTGAGGGTGATCGACCGCGCCGAGACGACGCCGGCGTTGCCGACGACATCCCACGGGCCCGTTGTGCCAGCGGCCACCATCACGCCCGCGCAAGCGCCTGATCGAGGTCGGCCAGGATGTCTTCGACCGCCTCGATCCCAACTGACAGGCGCACGAAGTCCTCGCCGATGCCCGCCCGCTCGAGCTCGTCGCCTGACAGCTGCGAGTGCGTCGTGGACGCCGGGTGGATCACGAGCGATTTCGCGTCCCCGACGTTGGCCAGATGGCTGAAGAGCTCCACCGAGTCGATGAGCGTCCGTCCGGCGTTCAGGCCGCCCTTGAGTCCGAACACGACGACACCGCCGTAGCCGTTGGACAGGAACCGATCCGCGTTCGCCTTGGTCGGATGCGACTCCAGACCCGGGTACGCGACCCATCCCACCTTCGGATGCGTCTCGAGGTAGCGGGCGACCGCCAAGGCGTTGTCACAGTGACGCTGCACGCGCAGCGAAAGCGTCTCGACCCCCAGCAGGAACTGCTGCGCGTTGAACGGCGACAAGGACGCACCGAAGTCACGCAGGAGGTTCACGCGCGCCCGGATGGCGAAGGCGACGTTGCCCAGCCCCGGGAAGTCGCCGAACGTCTCGGCAAACTTGAGGCCGTGGTAGCTCGCGTCCGGCTCCGTGAAGAACGGATGCCGCCCGGCGCCCCAGTCGAAGTTGCCGCCGTCGACGAGGATGCCGCCGATGCTCGTGCCGTGGCCGCCGAGCCACTTCGTGAGCGACTCGATGGCAACCGCCGCACCGTGCTCGAACGGGCGGCACAGATACGGCGTGGCGAACGTGTTGTCGACGAACAGCGGAACGCCGAGCGAGCGACTGGCCTCAGCCAGACCCGCAAGGTCAGGAACGTCAAGGCGCGGGTTGCCGATGGTCTCGACGAACCAGGCACGCGTGGTGTCGTCGGTGACAGCCGCGAACCCGTCAGTGTCGGTCGTCTCGACGAAGCGCACCTCGATGCCCAGACGCCGGAACGTGTGCAGGAAGATGTTCCACGTGCCGCCGTAGAGCGACGTCGACGCGACGATCGAGTCGCCCGCGCCGGCCACGTTCAGCAGCGCGAGCACCTCGGCGGCATGGCCCGATGAGACCGCGAGCGCTGCCGTTCCGCCGTGAAGGGCGGCGACGCGCTGCTCGAGCACATCGTTCGTGGGATTCATGATGCGCGAGTAGATGTTGCCGAACTCACGCAGGCCGAACAGCGCGGCGGCATGATCGGTATCGCGGAAGTTGTAGGCGGCCGTCTGGTAGATGGGCACGGCACGCGAGCCGGTGGTGGGGTCAGGTGCTGCCCCGCCATGAACGGCGAGGGTGTCGAAACGGTGGGAGGAGCTCATGGTCTGTTCCGCCTTTCAGGCATTCGCTGTGAGGGAGATGATTCCCGACTGACCACCAAGTTCAGTCGGCCGAAGGCCGCCCGAGCCCGGCGCGCACGCCGACAGACCCGGGCCGGGTCATCATCATGTCCATCATCATCGCGAATGCGCTGAGGTAGACCATCGCTTCTCTCCACACCTCCGTTCGCAGAATCGCGCCCCACGAGCTCGCGGGGACGTTGCTGTAGTGCTCGGAGTCTAGGGAGCGGCGGGCGGGGGCGCAAGAGCCCGAACCGCACGTTCTTGGTGAGCGTTGCGAAACCGACCGCCAACGGCCGTACGGCACCATCGGGCGCTGCGCTATGCTCCGAAAGGACGAAGGCCGACTCAAGAGGAGCCCCCGTGAAGAAGACCATCGGTGCCGTTGACCGCCTGTTCCCGATGCCGTGCCCCCTCGTCGTGGGTGGGACCCTCGAAAACGCTGATGCCCTAGCGGTGGCGTGGATCAACATCGTCGCCTCGACGCCTCCCACCATTGCGATGGGCTTGCGCGAGTCACGGCGCACGCTGGAGCTCATCCGCGAATCGGGCTCCTTCACCGTCAACATCCCGACGTCGGCGATGGCGCCCGTGGTCGACTACTTCGGCATGGTCTCCGGTCGCACCGCCGACAAGTTCGCCGTCACAGGGCTGACTCTCTCGCCATCCGAGCTGGTGGAGGCACCGATCATCGACGAGTGCCCGTACAACCTCGAGTGCCGCGTCACCCACGAGGTAGAGGTCGGCAGCTACGTCGTCGTGTTCGGCGAAGTGCTGCAGGCGCACGCCGAGGAAGCGGTGCTGACCGACGGAGACCAGGTAGACATCGCAGCCCTCGACCCCCTCATCTACATCGCGGGCGCACGCGAGTACCGCCGGGTGGGCGAGAAGGTCGCCGACGCCTTCAGCGTGTGGAAGAACGTCGCACCCGAAGAGCTGAAGGCGCGCTGACGCGCCGGCCCCGTTCGCGCTACCCTACAGTCCCATGCCACGCGAACTCATCGTCCCTGCCATCATCATGTCGCTCGCCTTCGTGTTCTACACGACGGGCGTCTGGGCCGAGCGTGCGGCGCGCGACCTCAAGACGTGGCACGTCGTGATGTTCTGGCTCGGCATCGTGTGCGACTCGGTCGCCACCGAGATGATGTTTCGCATGCTGGTGGCGAATGGCGGGGTGAGTGACTGGAGCCACACCCTCACGGGGGCGGCGGCGCTCGGCCTCATGGCTGTGCATGCGATCTGGGCCACGTGGACTCGGTGGCGCGGCAGCGAGTCCGCGCGGCGCGGCTTTCACCGCTACAGCGTCGCCGTGTGGGCGGTCTGGCTCATCCCCTACCTGGGCGGCATGATCGCGGGCATCATGCGTGGGTCCGGCGGGGCGTGATGCGCGACCGTCGGCTGCTCATCATCTGTCATCCACGTGCCGTGCAGTGATTAGGCCGCCCGCCGTACGCCTTCCGATATCGTCACCGGCATCGCCCGCGGGCTCGGCGGCTTGGTGACCATCGTGAGCCCCGCAGCGACGATGCACAGCGCCGCCGCAATCGCGTACGACACGCCATAGGTGCCCGTCGAGTCCACTATCGTGCCCGCGGTCATCGAGCCGAAGACACCGCCGACGCCCCACGCCGTGAAGACGAGTCCGTAGTTGACGCCCAGGTTCTTCGTCCCGAAGAAGCCGGCTGTGGTCGAGGGGAAGAGCGACAGGTTCGCGCCGTAGCTGAAGCCGACGAGCGCCGCGACTGGAATCAGGGTCATCGGGGTCGCCGAGAACGCCAGCGCCCCCATCATGAGCGCCTGCAAGACGAAGACCGCGAACATGGTGCGGATGCCTCCGATGCGGTCCGCCGCCACGCCCGCCACAACCCGTCCGCTGGCGTTACCGACGGCCAAGACCGCAACCAGTGCAAAGCCCAGATCGATCGACGTCAGCTGAGCGGCCGCGATCTTCGCCATGTGTCCGATGATCATCAGGCCCGCGAACGAAGAGCACGCGTACATGAGCCACATGAGGGCGAACTGCCGAGTCTTGATCATGTCGCGCCACTCGTAGTCGTCGAGCGCGGCAGCAGCTGCTCTCGCGTCAGCTTTCGCACCAGCGGCTGCGGGAAGATAACCGGCCGGAGGGTTGTTGAGCAGCTGTGCCAGACCGATGGTCGTCACGAGGAACACCCCGCCCAGCACACGGAACGTGCCCGACACGCCCTGCTCGTTCAGAAGCCACGTGGTGATGGGCGCGATGTAGACGCTCGCCAGACCGAAGCCGGCCACGACGATACCGGTGATGAGCCCCTTGCGCTGCGGGGGGAACCACTTGACCGCCGCAGGGGTGGCCGCTGCGTATCCGAGCCCGATACCCAGACCCGTGAGCAGACCGAAGCCGAGAATGATCGGTGCGGCGTTGGTCGCAGTGCCGAAGCTCGCGACGATGAGCCCGAGACCGCACAGCGCGCCACCTACCGACGCGACGAGACGCGGCCCGAGCTTGTCTTGCGCCCGGCCTGCAAACACCATTGCGACGGCGAAGACCCCGACTCCAAGCGCGTACGGCAGGCTCGCCTGACCCGACGACCAGCCCCAGCCGCCCTCAGCCAGCGGCTTCGACAGCGTCTTGGCGATGACGCTCCAGGAGTAGAGGACTCCCAGCGCGAGGTTGATGCCCAGGCCAGCGGCCGTGACAATCCAGCCGCGTGCGGCAGACGTGCGCGTCATTGACGTACCTCCGTGTTCGCAACCCACCCTTGCGCACGGATCCGTCTCGTCACGGCCCGTACGTAGTACAGCATCGCATTATCAGGCCGCAGCGCGTAGCCGTCGAACCACAAAACGGTGAGCGGCAACCCCGCGGCGGGAAACGGCGGTTTCTCTACAGGTAGGTGCGACGCTTCAGTCGACGGTACTGGGCCAAGAGCACGAGCGCCACGATGCCGACTGCGGCGGCCAGAGCGCCCTTGAGCGGATGGAGGGCGTGCGGGACGCTCTCGCCTTGATCGAGGATCTCGATCTTGCTCGCGTGTATGTCCAGGTCCCCGCCATGCTCGTCGCACGCCGAATTCAGCGTCCCGCCCACGAGGACCGTGGCACCCCGTTGTCGGTACTCGCCAAACCGCTCGATGGCAGCAGCATCCTCGGCCTCGACGACCACTCCGATCGCCACCCCTCCACCAAGCAGGTTCAACCAACGCTTGCCACGTGGAGCCGACAGGGCCTCTCCGATCGCCTCTCCCTGCACGACAACGCGCACCCCATCTTGTGCAAGCCCGAGTTCGACCGCTTCAGCAGGTGTCAGCGCGCCGGGGGTCATGGCTACTGGCTCGACCCCCTTGATGGCCATCGCCTGCGCGGGTATGCAGGTGATGGCCAGCGCGAACATGACGGTCACGGCCGCCTTCACGAAGCCACCCCGCGGTGTGGCTTGACGGCGAGCAGAACGGCGACGACCAGAGCTATGAGCGACAAGAACTCAAGGCGCCCCGACCACATCTGCACTATGTAGAGCACCTTCAGGCCGGTGGGCATCATCGGTCCCGTGATCCCCACGGACAGTCCCACGTTAGCCGCCGCGGAGACCGACTCGAAGATGGCGGCGGCGGGATCATAGCCGTAGGCCGCACCTATGACACCACCCGAGATGTAGCTCACCGCGTAGAGCGTGAAGTAGGTGAAGGCGCTCGCAGTGATCTCGGGTGTCACGAAGCGCTCGACAAGGTGGTGGAAGCGCACGCGAACGACGGCCGACCGCGGTGACAGCGCCTGCTTCACCGACAGCACCACCGAAGACAGCATCAGGCCGATGCGCAACGACTTGATGCCTCCGGCGGTCGAGGACACCATGCCACCGAAACCCATCGCAAGCACGATGGCGAAGATCGCGGCACCGCCCATCTGCGACCACTGGCCGGGGTACACGGTCATAAGCCCGGTGCCCGAGTTCGCGGAGATGATGTGGAACACGCCCTTGCGCCACAGCTCGGCATCCGTGCTGAGGAGGCTGCTCGCACCGAACGAGATCGCCACGAGGCCGACGCATATGGCGATGTTGGCCGCGAGCGTCTTGGCCTCGATGTTCTTGAACACCTCGAGGCGGTCACCGCGCCACAGGTCTGCATGAAGGCTGAAGTTGAAGGTCCCGGCAAGCATCAGCATGAGCAGGCCGGCCTCAAGGTAGGGGTTGTGGTAGTACAGCGCGTTTTGCGACTGGGGTCCGAATCCGCCGGTGTCAAAGGCCGCCATCGTGAGCCAGAATCCGTGTAGGAAGCCCCGCACGGCACCCATGCCCGAGAACCAGTTGATCACACTGAGGACCGTCGTACCGAACGTCACCCAGACGGCGGTGACGAACCAGATGAAGCGCGCGGTGTGGAGCACGTTGGGCAGAATGCGCTCGTCGCGCCCCTCGGCCATGTACAGCGAGATCGCGCCCCCTTTCATCGCGAGGGCGAGCGAGATCGCGGCCACGATGATGCCCTGCCCCCCGATGAGGTGGGTCAGGTGTCGCCACATGTTGTGCGCATGCGCCATGTGGTCGAGGTCCTGCACCACGGTGAGCCCCGACGTGGTGAACCCTGACATCGCGTCGAAGAGCGCGTCCAAGTACGAGCCGTAGTTGCCGGACAGCGCCAGGGGAACAGCCCCGACCAGCGCTGCGAAGAGCCACGCAAGCGAGGAGATGAGAAGTGATTGCCGGTTCGAGATCTGCGGGGAGGTCACGTCGGCCAGCATGAGAGCGACGCCGATCGTCCCCGCAAGGGCGGCTCCAATGAAGTAGTCGAGCGCAGGTCCCCACTCGCCCAGCACGAGGGCCGTCCCAAGAGGCAGCAACATGGTCAGCGCCACGCCTACGACGAGCATCCCCAGGTAGTGGGCGATACCTCGCACCTCGGCGAGCGTGAAGCGAACCCACACGGCGCCGCTACCCCGCCAGCCGAAGGATGCCGAACGACATACCAGCAAGGAAGATGAGGTACGCAGCGAAAATGGCGACTTCAAAGATGAAGCCGCTCACCCAGTGTCGATAGGGACTGCCGTACCGCCGCTCCATCGATCCTCCCTGCTCACGTGTCGCGCATCAGCATACCAGTGTGTCCGCTCGGTTGCGTGCGTCGACAACTCCACCGATACTCACAAGGGGAAGTCGTCAGGCACACAGGGAGGTTCGCTGTGGATCCGCTCATGCCGGTCCAGCCAAAACGGGAGAACCGCTGGGCAGCGTGGGGTGCGGATCTCCTCCGCGGACTGGCCATCGGGCTGGGCATCTACGTGGTCTGGGTGGTTCTGCACGCACTCCTGTTCGGGATTCTCGGCGACTAGGGTGCCCATGGATGCAGACGTGGGCCACGATTCCCCCGACGCGTCTGGATTCGTACTGTTCAAGCTCCACGACTACCGCATCAACGCGTTCTGCCCCGGCGACCGACGCTCGGGTGAGCTCCTTGATCGACTTCACGCGAGTCCGGGACGAGCGGCTCGTTTCGCGTCCACCCTGCTGCGGGCCGCCCCGCCTAGCGGACGCGTCCTTGCGGCCATTCGGCCCGTGCCCAAAGCGTGCCGCGAAGGCTATCAGGAGTTGCTCAAGGCCCTCGGTGAGTTCCTCGACCACGACGTCGTCGCGTACGCGTCCACGCTCAACGAAGACGTGAGCTGGTCCATCACGGCGGTGCAGCAGCGGTCGCAAACCGTCTTCGTCACGGCTCGAACGTATGGGCGTCAGGCACTCGCCGACCAGGCACGGTTCCTCGAGGACCTGCACCGGCATCGCCCCGCAGGGATAGTCGCGCCCGAGGCCTTCGCCATCGGCGAGTCCGTCGGCCGGTGGACGATGCTCGCACTGACCGACGTTGCGAGCGTCGGCGGAAACGGCGAGCACTCGATCGACGAACTCCTCCCCTTCCTCGCCGAACTTCGCGCCCTGAGCGAGCGTGAGGTCGGCTACACCGAGGCGATAGCGGCGCTCGATGCGTGCTTCGGCGAGGGGACGGATGGCGCGCGCGACCTGCTAGCCCGTGCGGTGGAGGGCTCGCCGGACGCTCGCCTGACGCTGTGCCGGGCGCACGGTGACTTCGTGCCATGGAACATGCAGCTGCGTGGCGATCAGCTGTGGCTATGGGACTGGAATCGCGCCATGGATAGCGCGCCGTGGCCCTTCGACGCGATCCACTACTGCTTTCAGTCGCGGCGACATCGTGATGGCGAAACGCCAGAACAGGCTCTGCGCGGCACAGAGGAAGATCTCGCGCGGCTGGCGGAACGCCTAGGCGTGTCGGGCTCGGAGACTGAGGTGCGCCGAACGCTGATGGTGTACACGGCCTACCGGCTGGCCAACGAGCACCGTATCGAGAACGTCGGCGACGACACACGCTGGCTCGCGGCGCACGTCGGGAAGTGAGGCTCGGTCCTCCGCAGGCAGACCCCTGTTTCGCACAGAGGGGACGTACTCCCGTTCGGGATTCTCGGGAACTAGGGTGTACGTGGCCCCATTAAGGTCCCTGAACCCACATGAGCACCAGTAAACGGCGGAACCATGGGATAATTCGCCGCGAGCCGGGGAGGGCCATTGTCAAGCAAGGGGGAGCACCGAGTGTCATCGTTGAAGCGCGCGCTGGCTTGGGTGCTCGCGTGCGCTTCCGCCTCGTGCGCAGTGGTTCTGATGGTCTTGGGAGGTCCGCCCGCACCTGACTTGGTTTCCGCGACCGCCGGCCACTTGGAGAATCGTCTCGAGTGGTGCGCTGTCTCAGGGGCTTCCCGCTACGTCGTGTACCGTGCCGGACCGGGCGAGAAGGCGTTTCGCAAGGCGGCCGTGACGTCCTCGACGCACTACGTCGACCCAGTGCCAGAGACGGCCCTTGGGGTCTACCGCTACCGAGTCGCCGCAGCTTCAGGCGTATTGGTCGGCGACCGGGGCCCGGTGGTCAGAAACGACGACATCTGGATCACGAAGCTGGCCTCAGCGTCCTCGCCCACCGAGATCATCGCGGCGAACGGTGAGGTGCTCCTGCGCGTGCCTGCACGTGCACTCGCGAGCGCCACACGCCTCACGATCGAGGAGCGTGTAGCGGGGTCGACAGGCTGCTCCTCGACGGCTTTCATGACGCCCGCCCTCGACTTCGGACCTGACGGAACCGTGTTCCGGAAGCCCGTCGAGCTGGAGATCGCCTACCGCGTCAACGGCGGGGAGCTGTTCGAAGAGAACTGGCTTGCGCGAACCGCGCGCCTCCACCTGAGGAATGAAACCGGCTCAAGATGGGACCGCCTCGGCGTCGACGTGACCCTCGACACAGAGCGCGACGTTGCAATGGCCCAGCTCGACCACTTCTCAACGTACGCCGTAGGCTACACTTCGATGCCGCACGGGCGGTACACGGAGGGCTCTCGCTCATGCAAGGCGTGCCACAGCTCCCACGATGCCATGGCGAGTCCCGCGCTGGCACGCGCGAGGTTCGATGAGTGCTTCTATTGCCACGGGAACGCGAGTGCATCGAGCCCTCCGGCCGGCGCCCACGGTTCGAACGTCCAAGCTGAGTTCATCGCCTGCGACGACCAGGCGCCGGACGTGTTCGACGACTCGTGGCACCCCTTCGTCGAGGAGACGCTCGACTGCGGCAGCTGTCACGAGGTCCACAACGACCCGTCCGTGAACCCCAAGCTCCTCTTCAACTGGCAGTCCGATGGCTCGAAGACATATCCGACCGCCGCGGCCGGTGGAGCCAAGAATCCCTTCTGTTTCGGGTGTCATGGATCGTTCCGCAACGCCTACATCTCCGATTCGCTCTACTACTCCAAGTCCGGGGGCGACCACCAGACCATCTACACCGGCCCCCATGCCGACTTGGCGTGGACGCCATCGGCGACGGTCGACGCCACGTGCCAGATCACCCCGTCCAGTGGCAGCGGCATCCAATGCCTTGTGTGCCACCAGCGTCACGGCGCGAAAGGGGCCGACTACCTGAATGCCTACGCCCTCGGAGCCGGCGCCCAGGACGCGGAACTGTGCTACCGATGCCACGGCTCGTCTGGAGATGCGAACACGTGGAACGGGCGCTTCATCGAGCGCGAATTCGCCCGCGCGAGCTCGCACGACATCTCCGGCACGACAGGAGCCGCGCTGTACTGTGCGAGCTGCCACAACTCACACACCGTCACGACGGGCACCGCCGAGTGGTCGCTTGGGCGCATGAGCGATCCGGACAATACCGTTAACACGCCGGCTAGCGTCGGGCAGTTCTGTTTGCGGTGCCACGACGGCAGTCCTCCGTCCAAGACACTGAACACCACGACCGTTGTGCCGTACACCGTGATTTTCCCGTCGGTTACCGCCACCTTCTTCCCGGGCTGGGACAAGTCCCCGATGACGACCGGCGGCCACTACGCCGTCTCGGGTGCAGGCGACACGAGTGTCGGCTGCGACAACTGCCACGATCCGCACGGCTCTGACAACGCGCGGCTTACGGCGTTCTCAGGTGGGCACTTCCCGCCCGTGTCGCGCCAGAACAGCGCGATCAGCCGCGAAGAGCGTCTGTGCTTCGGGTGCCACGGCTCCCGGAGCTCGTGGACCTCGTGCGACACGGGATGCCACGCATACATGCCTGACATCCAGACCGTCACGAATCAGGTGCCGGGCACCCAGCCGGACTGGTACAGTCGCCGGGTCGGCGGCGACACGGACATCACATACTCGGTCGCAGTTTCGGATATCGACAACGACGGGGATCTCGACATCGTGTCCGGGTCGAGGACTGGCGAGGTCTACGTCTATAAGAACTCCGCAAGCGGCTCTGTGTGGACCACGGTCACCGCGTTCACAAGCACCCTTCAGATCACCTCGGTCGCAATCGGTGACATCGACAACGACGGCGACCGGGACATAGTTCTCGGCGTGAGCGGCTCTGGGGCCAGCGTGCTGTGGTTGGACAACACGGCTGGCGACGGCAGCGCATGGTCGTCGAATGTTGTCATAACGTCCGGCTCAGGCGTTTCGGCCCACAGCGTCGCCGTGAGCGACTTCGATCGCGACGGGGACCTTGACATCGTCTCGGGACGGAATGACGGCAATATCCTCGTGCACAGCAACGCCGGAAACGGCGCAGCGTGGAACCACACCCTGGTGCACTCGGCCGGAGGCGCCATCCGAAGTCTTGCGGTGGGCGCGATCGACGGGGACATCGACATAGACATCGCGTCGGTAGGAGACGATCAGCGGGTGCGCTGGCACAGCAACCCCGCGATCGGTGGAGGCGGCTGGTCGACCGTGACGGTCGCCTATCCGCAGATCAGCCTGTGGTCCGTGGCCATTGGGGACATCAACGGTAGCGGCGACAACGATATCGTGGTCGGAGGGGGTTGGAAGGGGACCTCGCCCCAAGGCTACCCGATCTACTGGTACGACAACACAGCCGGTGACGGTAGCACCTGGACGACGCAGACGGTGGGGTGGGGCCCCGGCCAGAACAACTCGGCGGCTGTCGCCGATATCGACGACGATGGCGACCTGGATGTCATCTACGCCTCAGGGTCGCAAGTCAGCTGGAACGAGAACGCATCCGGCGACGGCTTGGTGTGGGCAGGCCATGCGATTTCTTCTCCGGGTGGCACGGTATACGGAGTGCGCGCGGCCGATATCGACGCGGATGGGTACACCGATGTCGTATCTGGGTCAGGCACATGGGGATCGGTCGGGCATACGCACGTTCACGAGAACCGTGTGTTCGACCTCAAGACCGGCGTGCATCCCATAGGCACGTACAGCAACCGCCACTCCGACGTGGAGACCGCGGGCGCCTTCGGCGTGGGCAACCGGCACGTCGAGTGCGTCGACTGCCACGAGGTGCACACGACCCGGCGCGGCAACCATGTGCCCGGAGAGAGCACCGCCGGGGCGGTCTTCTGGGGCAGCACCGGCGTGCGACCTTCGTCGTGGCCAGCCGCATGGACGACCCCCACAGGCTACGTGGCTGAGAAGTTCGACGGCCAGTCGACCGACTACGAGGCCTATGTCTGCTTCAAGTGCCACAGCGGTTACACCACGCTCCCTACGACGGGCGGGTCCGGTGGGTACGGCGCCACGGATGCCGCACGGGAGTTCAACCCCAACAACGCCTCCTACCACGCGGTGGTCGGTACGAGCAAGGCCAGCTCGGCCGGCGGCTACCTCAACGGCTGGACCCCCACGTCGCGAATGACGTGCTCCGACTGTCACACCACGAACCTCACCGGCGGTGCCCCCAAGGGGCCGCACGGCTCGGCATACCCGTTCATCCTGAAGGGCTCGTGGAGCGCAACGGTCACTCCGGACAACTACACGACATCGCTCTGCGGGATGTGCCACGACCTGAGCACGACCGGTTTCGCCAAGCCGGGAGGAGCGGATCCGAATCTCCACTTCTCGACGACGGGCGCGGGAGGTCTGCGACACCGCTACACCCCTTGCGTCTACTGTCACAGCCAGATTCCGCACGGCTTCAACCGCGCCCACATGGTCGTCTACTCCACGGAGGCGACCCCCTATTCGCAAGCAAGCGCGACCTACGGCATCACGAGCTACGCGCACCCCGCAAGCGGCAACTACAGCAAGGCGAGCTGCGGTACCGCCTCGACCGAGTGTCATTAGCCTCCAGCCCGTGCTCCGAACGCCACAGCAGGGGTTAGCGTCGGTCCGGCACCGCCTGCCCGAATGGGCCTTTGGACATCGACGAGATTGATGCGCCTACAGCAACCCTAGCCGAGGGGATCGGCATCACGGGAGTTCGCTTCCATGACCTCAGGCACGGACACGCCACGATGCTGCTGCGGCAGGGATTCGCCCCACACGTCGTCTCGCGCCGTCTGGGGCACTCAGACCCTGCGACCACCCTGCGCATCTATGCGGGCGTTCTACCTGGCCAGGAACGGGAAGCCGCGGATGCATTTGCGGAATCGCTCAGACGGGCGTCTGAGGGATGAACCGGCTCACTCCTCGCCGTCATCCACATTCGCCCTTTCCTGCTTTGCAGGCTGCCGCGGACTTTCGACTTCGCATCCACCACGATTCCGAGCCCAACACTCCGTCACTCGCGTTGAACCAAATAGCCGCACGATAGGGCGCTTCGCGCGGCTCGAGAGGCAGAGCTGCCGCGTGCGGTGGTGTAGTACCCTCACAGAAAGTTGTCGCGGCGAGCGGGGGACCAATGCTAGCGTCGAGAGTGGGCATCGCGGGCTTCTACTCGTGTTCTTTCGAGACCGTTGCCGCTACTCAGCTTTGGTACGGTGCGCATTTCGCGAACGAAGAGGGAGCCGACTTCCTTTCCGACTTCTTGATCGTTGCAGACACGCTCATTGTGCGAGCCTTTTCGCTCCTGCGAGAGAACGACCCAGATGTTGAGTGTCCAAACAACGACTGGCGTGTGTTCCTGTTGGGGTGGATCGACGACCTGCTGATTGAGACCAAGGGACGCATCTCCGGCGCGACCGCTCCAAAGCTGACGAAACGTGATCTCGTCAGTCAGCAAGAGGCGCTCGAGCAACTGCTTGCGAAGATACGGGGCACCGCGGCTTCGGGCTTCGACATGAAGGCCATCGCGGATTCCCCGGTCAATTTGAACAAAGTGCGTAGGCGCGAGCCCGATGCGTTTTCCGGGCAGCTGTTCGGCTTCCAACTTCTTCCTCTAAGCGAGAAGCCTCACGACGTCTACTTCCAGACAAAGACAGAGCTTGAGTTCTTCCGCCGCCTGATCGCGAATCGTGTTGAGTGCCTCCTGCAGATCGCGCATCTCCTCAAGGAAGCAGAATCACAGAGAACCGGCCAGTGGCATGGCTTTGATTTCTGCCTGGACGACCGGGGGCCTGATGATGAACGTGCGCTGACTTCCGAGTTCACCAAGCTTCGAGAGCTGGCGCTCATGACGGCCTCCGGCGACCTCGATTGGATTGACGCTGAAGACGAGCTCTTCGACCGGATGTTTGATGAGCGCTGGGACGACGGCTGGGGCTAGTCTTCGTCGGCAGGCAGGTACTTCGCATTGCGCCATCTTCACTGAGTACCACTCGCGGGCGGCTTGGGGAATGCCCGGCAGTCGTCCACGATCCGCCCCGACCTTGCTGCGTCCGCCGACAGCCGCGAGGGGCCAGCGTCAGTTCGATCCCCGGGGAATTCTATGTGCCTCTGTTGCTCAAAAAGAGCCCGTGCGGGCCACGTGGCTACTGGATGGCTATTCTGCTCGGTCGGGAGCGGGCAGTGGGCGCACCGACGATTCGTTGTTTACGCAGGTAGGCCCCCCGTTTCGAACAGAGGGGCCTACGTCGTTTGTGGTGCCCCCAAGGGAATTCGAATCCTGATTGTGTTGGTGACTATTGGGACTCGTTGGTATAGCGGAGCTGCGGTGAGTCCCAATAGGTGCCAACAAGTACCATGTATTTGGGCACCAAATCGGAGCTCTCGGCTAGCCGACTTGCCCTGAGTTCGGCGGCACGGTCGCCTCCACGCGATAGCCCATGGCCCGATAACCTCGAAGCCTCTTCTCCCACATGCGCGCAAGCACCGGCAAGAGCGGGTCGACGTAGTCGTAGATGACCACCTCGCTCTTCTCGTCGTGCAGGCGATGGAGCCTGCCCGCATACTGCTGCAGCGTCCCGCGCCACGAAATCGGCATCGCCAGGAAGAGCGTGTCGAGACGCGCGTCGTCGAAGCCCTCACCCACAAGGCGTCCCGTCGCAACGAGCACGCTCGGCTCGCCTTCGGGCACGGCCGCCATGCTCTCTGCTAGAGCGGCCCGCTTCTTCACCCCTATGCCGCTTGAAAGCGCGAAGACGTGGGGCGTCTGCTCAGCGAGCAGGCTCGCGAGCAGGTCGCGGTGCGCCGTGCGCTCGGTCAGCACGAGCGCCGAGCGGCCCTCCGAGGCTGCGGCTACCACATCCTCTACGATCAGAGCGTTGCGGGTCTCATCGCCCGCAAGCAGGCGATAGACCTCTTGGATTCCGTCTGCGGCCAGAGCCGCGACACCGAATCCAGTCTCGCGCGGCCGAACTATGTGCTCGAACGGCCGGGCTGCGGCTTGGCGTTTCAGATCGGTCTTGAACCGTACAGGCCCGCACTGCATCGTGATTATCGGATGATGGCCGTCCTTGCGAATCGGCGTGGCCGTGAGTCCGAGCACGAAGCGTGCGCGCGCCTGGCGCAGCACGGCCTCGAAGCTGAACGCAGAAACGTGATGGCACTCGTCGATGATGACCTGCCCGTACTCGGCGACGATGGGGTCGACCGAGCCCTTTCGGACCAGCGACTGCAGCACAGCGATGTCGATGGTCCCGGTCGGCTTGCGCTTGCCACCGCCGATGACGCCGATCGATCCCAGCGGAACATCGAGGAATGTGGAGAGCCGCTCTCACCACTGCTCCATGAGCCCGCGACGATGGACGAGAACGAGCGTGCTCACGCCGCGCTTGGCAATCACGTTGGCGGCCACCACGGTCTTGCCGAAGGCCGTCCCCGCGCTCAAGACACCGTCGTCGTGCCCCAATACAGCCTTGACGGCTTTCCGTTGTTCTGGCCGGAGGGTGCCCGAGAACCTTGCGAGCAGCAGCAAACCTTCGGTGCGCTCGTCTGTGACCTCGAGTTCGGAGGCGTAGCCCTCGATCACCTCTCGCAGGTCATCGAGGCATCCTCTCGGCAGCGCGAGATGCGCGTCAAACTCCTGGGCGCACGAGATGATTCGCGGCTTGTCCCACGTGGGCAGGCGCATGGCCTGTGCGCGGTGGAACTCAGGGTTCTCGAAGGCGGCGAGCCGGGCAATCTGGTCGAGAAGCGAGTCGGGAAGTCCAGCCTTCTCTACGAAGATGAGGTTCGCGCGCACGGCTCGGACGACCGCCGGAACATGCCCGATCAGCTCTGGACGCACGCGGGGTGGAGGGACCGGCAGCGCCCACGGTGTGTCGCCGCCACCGCCAGCCGGGTAGCTCCGGACACCGAGCGGGCTTCCATCCGCGACAAGCCGCGACAATGCGGCATCGACGACGGATCGTTCAAGTCGCACCACAGAGCTCAGATAGGCCCACTGGTCAGAGTACTGCCGCAGCTGCTCGTCGACGAAGACCGAACGTCCGGCCGATCGGGGTTCATGCTGGAGTGGCAAAGCGATGAGGTTGCCGAATCCTCCGCGCGGCATCGTGTCCTGGCTGGGGAAGAGCCGATCATATGAACGGAGCGACAGAGCGTGTCTACCGCGCGCAGCCTGCGTCAGCAGCGCTGTGCCCAGACGACGCGCCAGCGCCGCGGGCACCGGCTCGGCGAAGAAGAACCACGCGTGGGCACCACCCCCAGACCGCGACACCTCGACATGGCATTCGACACCGGAGGCGGACGCGGCCGAACGGAGCGCGGTCACATCGCCGCGCCAGCCCTCGTCGTCGAAATCGATCGCGAGGAAGTGGCAGGTCTCGTCCTCGAGCATGGCATAGATGCCAACCGTGCTGCGCCCGGTGAGATGATCTTCGATGGTCGACGCGCTGAGCGCCTCCAACTCTCGATCGGCACAATCGGCACACTTCACGCGCGGCTTGTCGCACAGTCCCGATCGCCACTCATTGGCACAGGCGGGCGCGTAGCCACTCCCGCCCGAGCGGCTCTCCCAGCGCCTGGCGAACACATCGGCGCGCCCGCGAAAGAGAGACTGGAACAGCTCGATCTTGGCGGCCGACGACGAACCCGTGATTCCGGAGATTCGAGCGATATCCGGCTGCATTGCAGTCGCGGCATCCCGTGCCTCGAGCCCCAGCATCTCCTTGAGCCGCGCGTTCTCTTCGGCAAGCAGGAGGTTCTGCCGTCGGAGCGCCTCGAGTTCGTCCGGCTGAAGCCGATCGTTCACAGGTACAGTCCCGCCGCCGCGATCGTCATTTCTCGCGACCAAGCGCTTTCCACGGCTCGCCGGGAAGGCGGGCGATGAGACGGCCGTGCACGAGTGACGCCGCAACTTCGACGTCGTATCCCTCGGGGTCGCGAAGCAGCGGAATCACGTCAGTGCGGAAATCGGGAGACGCCAGCTTCCCCGCCATGTTCGCCTCGAACTCGGCGCGCGAGATCGAACTCTCCGTTCGCGCAAGGTACTCGCCGAGACAGTCGATGATGCGCGCCTCGTCGGGGTCGAGGGTGGTCAGCCCGAGCCATAGGTCGTAGAGGTCGCGGCCCTTCCGCCGCTGGAAAAGCGCCCGCATCTTGGTGGCAAGCAGCTCTTCGAGCGTGAATGTGGTGATCAGCTCATCGGCAGAGTGCCACGGGCTGGCTACGGCGAACGGCACATGCTGAAGCCCGTCGACACTGAAGTGCTCCCGGGTGTTGATCTCGACCTTGACCCGCATCAACTGCACCGGCAGCGTGGTCGTCTCGAAGCGGTAGAGCAGTTTGGCGCTGGCGGGGCCCTGCCTCCATGCGGGCTCCCCCAACCAAGGATCGAGCGCCTCGCGAAGCTCCGCCAGCACAGGGCCGATCGGACCCGCCTCGACCTGTACGAGATCAAGATCCTCGGAGTAGCGGCCCGGAGGCTCGAAGTGAAGCTTGTGCAGTGCGGTCCCGCCTCGAAAGGCGAGCGCACGGCGCAAGGATGGCCGCGCGAAGATCGCGGTGAGAGCTCTCGACAGAACCAGGTCCTGCTCGACCTGCTCGTCTTGTGGCCATGGCGCAGAAGCTCTCCACGCCGTGATTTGGGCCCGCGGAATCACAGGTCGATCTCCACTTCCAGATTCGGGATCACACGCCAAGGGCTAACGACATCGGCTTCAACGCCAGACGCACTGGGAGCGAGCACAACGGGCCGATACCGCTTGGAGCCAAGGACTCGGAGCAACGGGTCGGCGAGCCGTGGCTGGCCCGTTCGGTCCAAGAGGTAGCCGAGGCGCTGGATCTCGGGAGTCTTGCGCAGCTGCGCAACGAAACACAGGGCCTCCGGCTCTAGGCGCTCAGCGAGTTCGAGCAGCACCGTGGCGACATTGCTCCAGCCACCGCAGGCCGCCGAGAAGCGCACGAGATCGAATGCCGTCGATTCAGGCGTGGACACGAGCATGGTCCCCGTCTCCGTCTGAACCTGGGTGGCGGGCGTCTCCACGACCTGACGACTCATGTGGAAGGTGATGTGCGCGCGTCCGGCCACGCCCTCGCGGGTGGGACGGTCGGTGACGACCTGAAACGTCATCGGCTGCTGATGAGAAGCGCCGTGGATGGCCGCTGCGGATAGCAAGCCCACGTAGTAGGGCTGGCCGAGAAAGCTCATCAGTCCGTCGATGAACCACGAAGGTGGTGGCGAGCCAGCCGTGATGTACTCGGTAGGCACGATCACGTAGAACCCGCGGCGCGGAGCCACTATGCGACCGCGCTTCTTGAGCCGGCGCAGGGCGTTGTCGACCGCTATCTCGGACATCGGGAGTGCGGCTCGCGCGTCCGCGTGAGAGAACGTGTAGGTCCCCGTTGCCTGAAGCTGGCCGACGAACGCCGAGACGTCTTCAGGGGCTGTCACTTCTTGAATCGCCATTTCACTTTCATAAGGTAGCGCTCAACGCTGCTTTACGCAAGTATATTGGCATTTTCAGAAGGAAGTTGAGACCTCGAGAGGGCACGATTTGGTGCTGGATTTCAAGCACGCGACAGGGATTCGCAAACCTCTGACCTGCGGTTTTATGGTGCCCCCAAGGGAATTCGTATCCTAATTGCGCTTGTGACTATTCAATAGTCACCATGTATTTGGGCGACAAATCCGGGGCGTGCTGCCCGTACGATTCCGAACCCCGCGAGTGCGCTGGAATGCTTGGCGTACAGACCGCCGAGCGCAGCGTCTGCGAGCCGTCGTCAGAGTCCGAGATATCTGCCGTTGACGATGATCGTCACGACCAACTCTTGCCCGGCACCCATTTCTGACTGAACGGCTGTCCGGCTGCCGCTGCGGCGGCAGGCAGCATGATGAATCCGTTGATGTCGTCGACGACCTCGACGAGACTGTCGGGCGCTTCGATTCCCGACACTCGGAGTCGTGATACGAAGGCCGCCCACTGCGTCATCCTCTCCGGACGCTTCGCATAGTCGTCGGAAAGCACGGCCGGTCGAACAGTGGGCACATCGGTACCGCGCCGCCCGAAGGTCGCCGCAATGCTGTCTACCATCTCGCCGCCGTCGAAGATGACGGAGTGCGAGAGCATCCAGATGTCGTAGTAGTCCTTCATGCGGCTGTTCAGGAGCCCTTTGCTGATCATGGTCTCGAACTTCTCGGCTATCGCAGTCGCGGGCTGGTACGCGAGGATGCGTGGCGCGTCCATGTCCAGCAGCGTCGGGTAATCCACCCATCCGGGCTCAGGTACGGCGATGTCCCCGACGCCGATGTCGAGTTGGAGACGCATCCGTGCGCCCGCCAATCTGGTTTCGACGAGCGCACGCACTCCTGGATACCGATCCTCGATGGTGATGGGTTCGACGGCCACATCGGCGGAGAACTCGACACCGTCGGCTGACTCGACGGCGAGGCACTCCCGCACCATCGCGGCAACGGCCTCGGGCGAGTTCTCGATGCGCCCGAGAAAGTCGATGTCTCTGGTCGGCCGAGCCACCGCACCGTCCCAGACGCGAAGCATCGCCGCGCCCTTGACGATCAAGCAATCCGCCCACTTGGTCTTGGAGAGGCGGTACAAGAAGCGCTCCATCGCGTAGTACTGGAGCACCTGGTTGAAGTCGAGGCCAATCTCGTCGGCCTTGTTCCTCAGGCGGGCACGGACCGATGCGGGGAGGTTCGTCGGGGTATCGGTGGTCACAGGAGTGCCGCCATGTAGGGAGAGATGACGGACTCGACCTTGTCGATACGCGCGAATTCCATGATCTCTGAAGGCGTGGCGGCCCGCTTCCTCACGACTTCCTGAAGTGCCTCCATCGCGATGTCGAAGCCGATCCTGTTGCGGTACTTGAAGCAGTCGGCCACGGTCTTGGCGACCCCATACACGCGAAACTGCGCCCCCGCCATCGAGTGCTCCTCCACGCCGGCCCGAAACGCTGCGTCGCTCATGCTGAACACCTGCACCCGCGGGTAGCTGAACTTGGGAGGCGTCACGTTGCGTGGCAGTGCGATCTGCACGGCACTTGGTATCTGCGTGCCGATGCCGTGATACTCCAGAGCGCTCACGAGGCACAGGACTGCTTTGGGGCTGCGGCGCATGACCGCAGCGACATCCGGACTCTCAGGAAGCGGCGCCGAGGCGAGAATGAACACGCCCCTGCTCAGGGTCTCAAGCTTCCCGTGATCCCTCATCCAGTACAGGGTTCGCCGGTGTATGCCGGCCTCGAGCGCTTCACCCGTGCGCATGACTCCTTCATGCGCGGCGAAGATGGCCTCGGCTACAGCAAGCGCGTTGTCACTTGGCTCTCTCATGGGACATATAGTACAGCACTTGGACTCAACTGCTATTTTATTTGTCCCATATCGGATCACGCAGGGGCGCGTAGCGCTGCTCAACCAAGTAGAATTTGCGTCTCAGAAGCAAGCTGAGAGCAACGGGAGCATCGTGTGCGATCAGGCACCAAATCGGGCAACAAATCGGAGGCCGTACCCCCTCTGACCTGAGGATTTGTGGTGCCCCCAAGGGAATTCGAATCCCTGTTGCCGCCTTGAAAGGGCGGAGTCCTTGGCCACTAGACGATGGGGGCGATATGTGGTGGGCCGTGTAGGTTTCGAACCTACGACCTTGGGATTAAAAGTCCCCTGCTCTACCAACTGAGCTAACGGCCCGGTCTGAACCTACGGGCATCGGCCCGGCTCTCGCGTTCAGGCGCGGAGCAGACGATAGTCTAGCCGCCGCATCGGGGTCGGTCAACGCACGCACATTCGGTGATAGCATAGCCGCGGGAAGGAGGGTGATCCGTGCTCGAGACTATCTTGGCCGCGCCCGAGGCGATCGCCGTGTTCATCGCGTGCGTCGCCGCAGGGCTGCTCGCCGATTACCTGCTTATGCGTGTCGTCACCGCGCGGGCCAAGGCGGCTGGCTCCTCGACGCTTGCCCAGCTTGCGGCGGGCCTGCGCGGAGCCCCCACCGCCATCGGTGCGCTCGTTGGCCTGTGGGCGCTCGAGCGCATGCTGCAGCTCGATCCCGCGATGCGGCGCACGTTCGACCGCGCCTTCGTCTCGCTGGCGATCGTCGTCGTCACCGCGTTCTCTGCCCGCATCGCCAGCCGCGTCGTGCGCGCAGTCACCGAACGCGAGGATGTGCCCCTGCCCAGCGGCTCGATCTTCGTGAACCTGACGCGTGCGGCCATCTGGCTCATCGGAATCATCTCGCTGCTCGGCACGCTGGGCGTGTCGGTCGCCCCGCTGGTCACCGCGCTGGGCGTCGGCGGTCTGGCGGTAGGCCTGGCGCTGCAGCCGACCCTCGAGAACGTCTTCAGCGGCGTCCAGTTGCTCGCATCTCGCCAGATCAAGCCCGGCGACTTCATCCGCCTTGAAACGGGTGAAGAGGGCACCGTGCTCGATGTCACGTGGCGCAACACCCTCGTGCAGCAACCCACCAACGACATCGCCATCGTGCCGAACTCGGTGCTGGCGCGCGCCACCGTGGTCAACTACTCCACCGTGGGCGAGTTCGTGCTGGTCGTGCCCGTGGCGTTCGCTTCAGCCGGTGACCCCGACGCGGTCGAGCGCATTGCGCTCGAAGTGGCACGCGAGGTCATCGCCGAGTGCGAGGGTGCTGTGAAGTGCTCAGAGCCGGGGGCGCGCTTCGCCGATCTCACACCGCCGGCCGCCGTGCTCAACGTGTCGCTGCGCTGCCGGACCTACCCCGAGCGCATCGGCGTGCGCCACGAGTTCATCAGACGACTCGCGCGCCGCTTCTCCGAGGAGGGCATCCAGGCGCCGCCGGTGCCGTTCTCTACGGCGAAGCGTCGGTAGGGCACGCTGCTCGCACGTCTTCCGGGCCGCCGAACGTCGCCTCGACCTCGTGCGCGACGCGCTCCCCCACGGCACCACCGCGACCGCGCGCAGCCACGAACCCCCCGTACGCGTTGCTGAACCAGACCTCGTCCGCCGCATCGAGGTCGGTCAACGTCAGCTCGCGTTCCTCCGCGACCACGCCGAGCGCTGCCGCCACATCGAAGACGAGCTCGCGACACACCCCGCCCACCGCCGGCGGCGCCACCGGAGTAGCAAGCCTGCCGTCGCGCACAAGCCACACCGATGCCGTTGAGCCGTCGATGAGCGCGCCGCCGCCCGTGTGCAGCACCGCCTGATCGGCGCCCGCGAGCCGGGCGCTGCGGTGCGCTCGGTCCCAATAGCGACGGCTTGCCGGCTTGGCTGCGCCCCTCGGCAGCTCGGGAGGCGCCTCGACCTCGATGGCCGCGAAGCGCACTCCCTCTTCAACCGCGAGCGAGGACGGCTCGTGCGTGAGCCCGGCACTCACCGCTCCGTCCGGCGTCACCGTCACGCCGAGACGCGCAGGCTCGACGAGCGCGTCAGGCGTTGCGAGCTGATCCGCCACCGCCACCCGCACGTCAGCGAGCACGCTGGGCCCCGCGCCACCGCGCGCGAGGCGCGCTAGGTGCCGGTCCAGCAGCGGCACGCTCGCCCCTACGACCCGCATCGTCTCGCGCAACGCGGTTTCCGGAGCCGTGTCTCCGGTGACCGGCGAGGCCTTGAGCAGCACTTCCAGGTATTCCGCCGCGGGGTCCGAGTCATGGGTGATTCCAGCGCCCGACCCCCACGACGCGCGACCGGAGTCCCCCAGGCCCTCGAGCGTGCGAATAAGCACCGACGAATCGAGTTCGCCGGGCATCGCAACGATCAGCGCACCGCAATAGACACGGCGAGCACCCGCCTCGAGCTCATCGATGAGCCGCATCGCCGCTCGCTTCGGCGCCCCGGTGACCGATCCACACGGGAAGCACGCCTCGAGCACGTCGACGACCGTCGCGTCGGCCCGTAGCGTGCCGCGCACGGTGGACACGAGTTGGTGGCAGTAGGGCGTCGTGACCACCTCGTACAGAGGCTCGACGTGAACGCTACCCGGTATGCAGCACACGCCGAGGTCGTTGCGCTCCATGTCGACCACCATGACGTGCTCTGCTCGCTCCTTGGGGTCGGACGCGAGCTCCGCCGCCAAGTCCGCGTCTGCCTGCGGAGTAGCACCCCGAGGTCGCGTGCCCTTGATCGGCTGGATCTCGACGCTGAGCGCTGCCGACGCATCGAGGCCCTCGCGTCGCACACGCACGAAACGCTCGGGCGAGACACTCGCGATCCACGGCGTCTGACCCGGCAGTCCGACCACCAACGCACCCATGTCCGCCGCGCACCGAGACTGCAGGGTCACGAAGGCCGTGTCGGGGCAGTCCGCACGAAGAACGCCTTCCAGTCGTGCGGTCAGGTTGAGGACGTACACGTCACCAGCGGCGATCCGATCGCGAACAGCATTTACCCCGGACCGAAACGCGCGGGGCGATGTGTCCCAGCCAGCGTCGTCGAGCGCACAGACTGCCTCGGGCTCAGGCACCCGCGCACCCCGCTGCGGCTCACCCCAGCGGGCGAACTTCACGACCGTGCACGAGCCGGCATATCCGGCCAGCACGGCGGTGAGCCCGGTGCCGTTGCCGGCGAACTCAGCGCCGAGCGCGGCAGCCGCCTCGGCCAGCGAGACCCCTGCCCGCACGTCGATCGGCTCCTCGGCGATGATCGAGCGACCGCCAAACCACCCACGAGGGGAAGCGGGATCCAGCCACAGCCGCGGTCCGCTACTTCCGGTGCCTCGCGTCATCCAGACCCCCTCTCCGGGGGTCGCCGGCTGCCGCGCAGACCTCGAGCGAATCCGGGAACGACCTGAACGCGTCGCTTGCAGCCACCGCATGACCTCCACGATCTGGCCGTTCGCATAGATTGCCTCGATGAGGGCCGCGGGCACGGTGCGGTTGCATGCCGTTCACCAGCGACAGCGAGCAGCATGTGCTGTGGGTCCCGTTGAGCGTCGATTATTGGCGAGGGGCGCCCTCATCCCTCGGCTGACTCCTGCGTCACAGCCGGAGCGGGACGGCCCACGTGGAAGCCCTGGGCGTAGTCCAGACCAAGCGAAGTGACCACCTCGAGGGTCTCCTTGTCCTCGACGCATTCGGCAAGCACCTCGACGCCCAAGCCGACGCACATCTCGCGGATACCCTTCACGAGGCAACGGTCCTCCTCGCTTTGCGCGAGCCCCCGCACATAGCTTCCGTCGATCTTGAGGCAGTCGATGGGCAGGTGCTTCAAGTAGTAGAACGAGGAGAAGCCCGTCCCGAAGTCGTCGAGCGAGAAGCGGCACCCCAGCTCCTTCAAGCTCCGGATGAACCACTGCGCCCGCGAGATGTCGGATATCGCCGCGGTCTCGGTGATCTCGAAACCCAGCCTGCTTGGATCGATGCCCGAGCGGTCAAGCTCCCGTGCGACGAGTCCCACGAGGTCACGGTCCCCGAAGGCCTTCGCCGAGAAGTTGACCTCCAGCGCGTGCATGACCGGGTCGTTCCTCTCGAGGATCGTTATGGCACGCCGCAGCATCCAGCGGTCGATCTCGGTGATGAGCCCCAGCCGCTCAGCGACCGGCAGGAAGTCCGACGGCGGGTACAGACCCTCATCCTCGCGCTGCATCCGAACGAGCAGCTCGTGGCGGGCGACCTCTCCGCTTCGCAGGTCGAGGATCGGCTGGGCGTAGACGACGAACGCGTCATTCTCGAGTGCGGAAGTGATCCGTTCGTTCCACTGCATCCGGGACACGTGCAGCTGCTCGTCGCGCCCGTCGGCGCGGCTCACCCACACCATCGAACGGCCGCCCTCCTTCGCGTGGTACATCGCAGCGTCCGCGTTCGACAAGACCTCCTGCACCGTCGACCCGTTCTCGGGGAAGAAGACGACGCCGACGCTCGCACCCAATCTCAGTGAGTGATCGCCGACCGCGAAGGTGTGAGCAACAATCGACGACAGGATCCTCTCTGCTGCGGCCTCCGCCTCATCACGAGTCACTCTGGGCAACAGGACGGCGAACTCGTCACCGCCCACCCGTGCCAGCGCGTTCGAATCGCGCGTGGCGCGCGACAACACGGCTGAAAGCCTTTGGAGCACCTCGTCACCGGCGGCATGCCCCAGCGTGTCGTTGACGTCCTTGAAGTCATCGAGGTCCAGCCAGACCACCGCACCGTGCTGACCCCCTCGCATCGCCTCGGCCAGCTCAAGCTCGAGGGCCGTCTCGAACGAGCGGCGGTTGGCGAGCCCCGTGAGCGCGTCGTGGGTGGCCAGGTGGACGAGTTGCACCTCGTAGCGTTGCCGCTCCGTCACATCGCGGGCGATCCACTGGGTACCCACCACGATGCCGTCGACATCCGCGAACGGTGCCGCGCGCAGTTCCACCGGCACCGGATTCCTGCCGGTCGCGATCAACTGCGCCTCGACCGTCCATGTCTTGCCCTGCTCAGGTGCCCCGCCCAGGTGCCTCTCGACATCACGTGCCGAACCAGCGGTGATCAGGTCGACGAACGGCGTTCCCACGAGCTCGGCTCGGGGGCGCCCGGTCAGTCCGACGGCCCGCTCGTTCACAAGCGTGATGCATCCCTCGAGGTCCACCGAGAAGACCGCGTCGGCCAGACGCTCGAGGAGTTCACGATGGCGGGCATCGGAGAGGTGCAGATCATGCGTACGTTGCTCGACCCGGACTTCAAGATCGTCGCGGGAACGGCGAAGCTCGTCCTCGGCCGACTCGAGCGACAGGAGCATGCCGTTCACGCTTTCGGCCAACTGGCCCAACTCGCCGCCGACCGTGTAATCGATCCGTCGTGAACTGTCACCGTGGGACCCGATCGCGCGCACCTGTCTTGAGATGCGGGACAGCGGATCGATCACCGACCGGTCGATCACCAGAAACATCGCCAGTGTGGCCAGCAGACACGCCAGAGCAAGGGAACCACCCGACATCGCGATCGCCGGCTGCATGCTCGCCCGGGCATTTCTTGGCAGTACCAGCTGAAGCTGGACGAGCGGCTCTCCGTAGACATCCTCCACGAGCAGGTTCGACCACATCGTCTTCGTGTCGGGGTACTCCCACCATACGGCCCTGATGTGGTCGGGGGTCTCGCCCTTGGCCTGCGGCGCCTCCGTCGGCGGATCGACGACATTCATGTCGTGCCCTGCCGCGTCCGATATCCGCTCGACCTCCGGCTCATCCAGGTAGCGTCCCAGCACGAGCGTCCCTGATGGGACCGCCGAAGCTTCACTTGAGATGATCGAATTCGCGGAGACTAAGGCGATGCCACCGGGAAGCCGCATGAGGCCCTTGACCGCCCCGCTGGAGCCCGCGGGCGTGCGGAGCATGCGGGCCGACTCGATCTCGCGGACCAGTCCATCAGCGGCTGGGACCCTCGCGCCCGCATCGAGATCGAACGAGTCGTGATGCGCGGCCTGACCGCCCTCGTCGATGAGGACGACGAAGTCCGCTCCGTGGAGCACGAGCGCGGATTCGCCGAAGTCGTCGGCGAGGAGAACGGGATCGCGCTCGATCATGAAGCGGTGAGTCGTGTCGTTCACCGCCAGCAGCGCAGCCATGTTCTCGATACGCTTGAGCTCGTCCGCGAGCGCCCTTGCTGCACGCTGAGCACATCGCTTGGCACTACTCTCCTCGAGCTCAACGTAGCGAGAGGTCAGTACCCCGACCGCGCCCGCGAACAGGACGGCGAAGGCGACGACCATGGTAAGGCCGACCACCAATATCGTCCTCGTACGAAGACTCACGTCACCCCCCGAACCCCACACCGGGCTCTCCCTGCCCGTACATAATACAGGATTAACCGAGCGTTCCCCGCCGGTGGTCCCCGAACCACCCGCGCTTAGACGCGGGCGCCAGCGTGAGATGGGGCTCGGTCACAGCACCGGGCAGTCCGCTAGTGCCTGAAGTGGCGGTGCCCGGTGAAGACCAGCGCCACGCCCAGCTCGTCGGCCTTCGCGACGACCTCGGCGTCCCGTACCGAGCCACCTGGCTGGATGACAGCGGTCACGCCGGCTGCCGCGCAGACCTCGAGCGAGTCCGGGAACGGCATGAACGCGTCGCTCGCGGCTACCGCCCCGACGGCCTTCTCGCCGGCCGCCTCGCACGCGATGCGCGCGGAGTTCACGCGGTTCATCTGCCCCGCGCCCACGCCGACGCTCACGAAGTCCTTGGCCAGCAGGATCGCGTTGCTCTTCACGCTCTTGCACACGCGCCACGCGAACAGGAGCTGCTCCATCTCCTCGGGCGTCGGCTGACGCTTCGTGGGGACGGTGAACGTCGCCGGATCCTCCACGACCGTGTCGCTCTCCTGCACGAGCATGCCACCCTCGACAGCGCGGCTCTCGTAGTGACCGCCGACGGCGCGCACTCCGCCCGTCTTGAGCACGCGGATGTTCGGCTTCTGGGCGAGCAGCTCGAGCGCGCTGTCCTCGAAGTCGGGAGCGATCATGACCTCCACGAACTGGCCGTTCGCATAGATCGCCTCGATGAGGGCCGCGGGCACGGTGCGGTTGAATGCCATCACGCCGCCGAACGCGCTGATCGGGTCGGCGTCGTGTGCGCGCTGATACGCCGCTACGATGTCCTCGCCGATCGCGGTACCACACGGATTCGTATGCTTGACGATGACCACCGCGGGCTGCTGGGAGAACTCGCGCACAGCGGTCCAGCACGCGTCGGTATCGAGGATGTTGTTGTAGCTGAGCTCCTTGCCCTGTAGCTGCTCGGCGTGCGCAAGCGTATGCGGTCTGGCGTCCATGAAGCGGTAGAACGCCGCGTCCTGGTGCGGGTTCTCGCCATAGCGAAGGTCCTGGACCTTCTCGAGGCGGAATCGCACCTCGTGCGGGAACTCGGTGGCGCGGTAGTCCGATAGGTACATCCAGATAGCGGAGTCGTAGGCGCTCGTGGTGCGGAACACCTCGGTGGCGAACGCACGCCGCGTCTCAAGCGTCGTCGCACCGCCGTTGGCGCGCATCTCCGCCAGCACGCTCTCATAGCATCCGGGGTCGGTCACGACCGTGACGGACGCGAAGTTCTTCGCCGCGCTGCGCAGCATCGAGGGGCCGCCGATGTCGATGTTCTCGATGGCGTCTTCCTCGGTGACTCCGGGCTTGGCGATGGTGGCCTCGAAGGCGTACAGATTCACGCACACGAGGTCGATCATGCCGATGCCGTGCTCGTCGGCGGCGGCCATGTGGGCCGGCACGTCGCGCCGGGCGAGCAGGCCACCGTGCACCCGCGGGTGCAACGTCTTGACGCGGCCGTCCATCATCTCCGGAAAGCCGGTGAGGTCATCGATGGGGCGAACGGGCACGCCGGCTTCCGCGAGGGCCTTGGCGGTGCCGCCGGTCGAGACGATCTCGACGCCGAACTCGGTGGACAGCGTTCGACAGAACTCGACGACGCCGGACTTGTCGGTCACCGAGACGAGTGCGCGGCGGATGACGGATTCAGACATGAAGACGACCCCCTGGAAGCGACGACACGGGCGAGAAGTGCCGACATTGTAGCGTGACGTCCGCAGCGCGCGCCGACTGTTACTCGCATACTCGAGCTGTGGCACAAACCGGCCCCGCTCGCGCTGGGCGAACGGGGCCGGGCTCATGAACCTGGTGCGCGTGGTGGTGCTACTTCAGAATCTGCTTCCACTCCCCGCCCTCGACGCGGTACGCCGAGATGATCTGCTGCTTGTTGTCGCCGTTGGAATCGAACTCAACCACACCGGTGACGCCATCCGCGAGGGTTCCCGTGCGAATCGCATCAAGCGTGTTGAACCGGTTCGCATCAGTGGCCAATGCGGCGTTGATGATGATGCGCGCAGCGTCGTAGGCGTAGGAGTCGTAGGCCTCCGGTGCCGCGCCGAACTTCTCCTCGTACTTGGCCAGGAACTCGGCGCCCTTCGGCTGCTGCTCCAGCGGCAGTCCAAGCGCGGTGGCGATGTCGCCCTCAGCGTTCTTCGCGCCGGCGATCTTGATGTACTCGGGCGTGAAGAGCATGTCGCCGCCCATGACCGGTACGTTAAGCCCGGCCTCCTTCATCTGCTTGGTGATGAGAGCGCCTTCGGTGTGCGCACCGGCGTAGTAGACGGCGTCAGGGGCAAGGCCCTTGATCTTGGTCACCAGGGCCGAGAAGTCGACCTCCTTGGGCTGGATGCGCTCGGTCGCCACGACCTCACCGCCAGCCCCCCTGAAGGCCTTCTCGAACTCGCCCGCCAGACCCTGGCCGTACGGGGTCGCGTCGTCGATGACGGCGACCGTCTTGAAGCCGAGCTCATTCGCGAGCGTGGCGGCGAACCCACCCTGGGCGTCGTCCTTGGCCACGATGCGGTTCACGTTGGTGAGCCCGGTGGCGGTCAGCTGCGGGTTCGAGGACACCGTGACCATGGCAAGCTTCACAGCCTCGTAGACCGGCGCTGCCGGAATCGAGCAGCCGGAGTTGAAGTGTCCGACCACGCCGATGACGCTATCGTCGCCGGCGAGTGCGTTGGCCACGTTGACCGCCTGCTTCGGATCGCCCGCGTCGTCCCCCGCGCGAATCTCAAACGTCATGCCCTTGGCCTTGGCTTCTTCGGACGCATTGGCCTCATCGATGGCCAGCTGCACAGCGCGCTGCATGCCCTGTCCGTAGACCGCGTTGTCGCCGGTCAACGGAGCAGCGAAACCGATCTTGACGGTCGTGGCCTCGGCAGCCGGATCCTCGCCCGTTGCGGGCTCCTGCGGCGCAGCACAGCCGATAACCCCGAATGCGAGCACGGCGGCAAGCGCCAGTGCGAGAGCTGTGCGAGTCGAAATCGACATGCGAGCTCCTTCCCCTTGTTGGATGAGACTACCCCGCATGATTGCGGCGCAGGTTGTGAATATATCAGGGTGTCTATGCGTCGGGAAGCCGCGTACGCCCGCGCGTACGGCCACGGGTGAATCGCCACGCAAGCCAGGCGAAGAAGCCCATGACGCCCAGCACCAGGATCGGGATGAAGATGGCGAGCGCTGTCGAGACGACCGAGACGACATCTTCGACGGTGCTTGCCGCCGGCGCCCCGGTCCCTCCCGTCGTGGCGTTGATGATCGGGCGGGCACTGGCCTTGGCCACATGTACTCCGCCAGCAAGGATGACCCCGAGCGCCACCATGACGATGGGGTAGTTCTCGCCAGCCTGCCCGCTCGCCGCAACCGCGACCACCGCGCCGGCCGCAGGCCGAACGACCGTCTGGATCGCATCGTTCACATGATCGACGGCCGGAATCTTGTCGGCGAACACCTCGACCAGGAGCAGCACCGAGACGAGTGCGATCACCCACCACTGGCCGAGGGTGTCCCACGGCTGCGCAAGCGAGAGGACCCCGAAGCGCTGTGCCAGAGCCAGACCCAGGAGCGGGATGTAGGCGTTCAGCCCGGCGGGCAGGGCCAGTCCTATCGCGGTGAGGATGTCCACCTCACGCCTCCGGCATCGGTGGATCGATGTGGACCTTGCGTCCTTCAACCCGCACGCGACCCTGCGCGATGAGTTGCAGGGCTGCCGGATACAAGCGGTGCTCGACCTCGTGGATCTTGGCCTCGAGTGACTCGACCGTATCGTCTTCAGCGATGGCTACGGCCTCCTGGGCGATGATCGGCCCTCGATCGAAGACCTCATCGGCGAAGTGCACCGTGACACCGGTGACTTTGACGCCGTGCTCAAACGCGTCGCTGATGCCGTGGGCGCCCGGGAAGCTCGGGAGGAGTGCGGGGTGTAGATTCACCACCCGCAGAGGATAGGCATCGAGCACCTCGACCCCCAGCAGCCGCATGTAACCCGCCATCACGACCAGGTCCACACCGCGGGCCTTGAGTTCGTCTCGGATGGCTGCGTTGAAGCCGGATGCGTCGGGACACGCGCTGCGGTCCACCCAAACCACCTCGATGCCGTGCCGGCGCGCGCGCTCCAGACCGTACGCGTCCTCCCTGCTGGAGATCACTACCGCGACAGCCGCATTCAGCTCGCCGGCCTCGCTTGCATCGATGATCGCCTGGAGGTTGGAGCCGGAACCCGAAATCAGGACGCCGAGTCGCAGTTGGCTCACCGGTACCTCACGCGCCCCTCGCCCGCGACGATCTCGCCGATCTCGTAGACCGTCTCGCCGGCTGCGCGCAGCGCCACCGCGATGTCAGCAGCATCCTTGGAATCCACAACGAGCGCAAAACCGATGCCCATGTTGAAGGTCCGGTACGCCTCATCCTCGGGCAGTCCCGCGGCCTCGACGACCGTCTCGATAACGCGGGGCACGCGCCACGACCCGCGGTGCACGAGTGCATCGACGCCCTGTGGCAGACAGCGGTCCAGATTCTCGGTGATGCCGCCGCCGGTGATGTGAGCCATCGCCTTGACCCGCGTACCGGAGGCGAGCAGATCGAGCACCGACCGCACGTAGATGCGGGTCGGGTCGAGCAACGCCTCGCCGAGAGTCCTGCCGCCCAGGTCCACGCGCGTGACCAAGAGCTCCGCCTCCCGTCCGGTGACAAGCGCACGCCGCACGAGCGAGAAGCCGTTGCTGTGCAGGCCGCTTGACGCGAGCCCGAGTATCACGTCTCCCGGCGCGACCGTCGTGCCGTCGATGGCCTTCGGTCGGTCGACCACGCCCACGCAGAAGCCCGATAGGTCGTAGTCGCCGGGCTCCATAACGTCGGGATGCTCGGCCATCTCGCCACCGACCAGCGCACAGCCAGCCTGTCGGCAACCCTCGGCGATGCCCGCCACGACGGACTCCACAAGCTGCGAGTCCAGCCGGCCGATAGCGATGTAATCCAAGAAGAAGAGCGGCTCGGCACCCATCACGAGGATGTCGTTCACGCACATCGCCACCAGGTCGATGCCGACGGTTTCGTGCTTCCCCAGCAGCTGTGCCAGCACCAGCTTCGTGCCCACACCATCGGTACCCGAGACGAGCACCGGGTCGTCCATCCCCTTGAGAGCCGCGGCCGAGAACATGCCGCCGAAGCCACCGATGTCCCCGATGACCTCGGGGCGATAGGTGCTCCGGACGCTCTCACGTATCCGATCGACGGCGCGTGCGCCCTCGGCGGTATCGACGCCTGCTTCCCGGTACGTGATGGGCTGGCGAGGCTCGTCGCTCATGAAGGGCTCCCGGTCGAGGTTGCGCGACACCCGTCGGTCGCGTCGCGAGGCGATTCTATCAGTCGGACGGCGTATGCGGTCCGGCGGCTACGGCGACGGGACCGTGGGCCGTGTGGGCACGAACCCACCGCTCTCGGTAGCTCCGGCACGCGCAGGGAGCGAGTCAACGTACAGTGCGGACAGCACGAACAGCTTCGCCACGTTCGCCATGTCGTCCGGCTCGACGGGTGTCGTGGGCTCCTTCGTGCGCGTCGAGAACGCGAGGTTCTCGCTGTCGGTCAGCCCGGCCATATAGATGATGTCGTCGTCGGCGTACAGGTCGATCGCCCCGCCCTTCGTGAGCAGCGTGGGCGTGCGCTCAAAGGCGCTGCGCCCGAAATGGATGACCGAACCAAGGTCGAGGTCGACCAGATCGGCGACCGTCGGCATGATGTCGACGAAGCCCAGCGCGGTGTTCTCCACTCGACCGCGCGTCTGTCCGGGAACGTGCACCAGCAGTGGCACGCTGTAGAAGTCCGCGCGGTTGTACGGGCGGCCGTAGAGCGATTCGCGCAGGTGTCGCTCCACTTCAGAGGCAGCGGGCAGCTTCATGCCCCAGTGGTCCCCGTACACCACAACGATCGAGTTCTCGAGCAGGCCGGCGCGCTCGAGCCCCACGAAGAAGCGACCTATCTCATCGTCCACGTACGACTGAGCCTTCAGGTAGCGACCCGTCTCGGTCTCGGCCACATCAGCCGGCAACCGCAACGTACTGCGCTCGGCGACCCCTTCGAAGGGATGGTGGCCCGAAAGGGTCACCAGCTGCGCGTAGAACGGACCCGCCGCAGCCGCCCGCTCAAGTTCAGGGAGCGCCTTGTCAAACAGCACGCGGTCGCTCGCGCCGTAGCCGGTCACGTCCGCGCGACCGAAGAAGTCATCGTCGTAGTAGCGGTCGAACCCGAGTGCCGGGTACAGCTGGATGCGATTCCAGAATCGGACATCGTTCGTGTGCATCGTGAACGTGTCATAACCGCGGGCCGCGAGCAGGCGCGGCAGCGACGGTATCTCCTTCTCGCCGTATGCGACCGGCGTCGGCGACTCGATGGCCGGGTAGAGCGAGGTGTTGGCAACGAACTCGGCATCAGCCGTGTTGGCCTTGCCGATCTGGGCGATGGTGTTGGGGAAGTACCAGCTGCGAGCCGCGAAGCGCTCCAGATTCGGCATGACCGGCTGACCGTTCACGCGCGCGCCGAGCAGGCCCGTCTGCAGCGCTTCCACCTGCACGACGATGACGTTGACCCCGGCAAACGAGCCCCGCTCAGGCGCCCCGGGAACGCGCCCCAGCCACTGGCGACGAGACAGCTCATCGATCCTGCGCTGGAGGTCACTGCTGCCGCCGACGGCAGCGTACTGCGCCGAGGCCGCGGGCTGAGGTATCAGGGTCGAGACCTCGTACATCAGCACGCCCCACCGATACGCCACGGCCCGGCCATCAACGGGCTGCGGCAGTCGCGATGCCAGCGTGGCGACGGCGATCGTGCCGGCCAACGCCACGACTCCGAGGATGGCGGCTGCGCGTCGTACTCTCGCCGAGACATCCGGCAGGGACCTGCGCGCAGCGAAGGCGGCGATGACCGGGAGGTCGATGACGAACAAGAGGTCACTCAGACGCAGCATCTCACCCGTGCTGTCGGCCGCATCGCCGAGCTGACCCACAACGGTGAATATCAGCAGACTGGGAACCTGGTCGAAGTACCGGGTGTAGATGACCGTCGCGAACAGAAGGAACGAGACCACCGCGTCGATGAGCAGGAGCGTCCAGCGCGACGCCCGCGGCGGCAGCGCAGATGCGAGTGCCACCGCGGCGAGCAGCAGAAGCAGGTCGCCTGCGACTCCGGTGCCCCCAACGTGCCCGAGCGTCATCCACCGAGCCAGCAGCACCTTGCCTATCATCAGCGCAAGCACCGCGAGCGAGAACCAAACGTAGGGCGCCTTGCGCACTACCCGCAGCTCTCTAGCGCGAGTTTGCCATCGCGCACGCTGACCGGAATCTCAATCGGGTACTTGCCGTCGAAGCACGCGAGGCAGAAGCGGTCCTTGGGTTGCCCGGTAGCCGAGACGAGACCATCAAGCGACAGGTATGCGAGCGAGTCCGCACCGATGTGCTCGCGAATCTGCTCCACCGTGTGCGAGCAACCGATGAGCTGCTCCTGCGTGTCGGTATCGATGCCGTAGAAGCACGGCCACACCACCGGCGGCGAGGTGATCCGCATGTGAACCTCGGTGGCGCCGGCCTCGCGCAGCAGTGCGACGAGCTTCTGGGTCGTGTTGCCGCGCACGATGGAGTCATCGACCACGATGAGACGCTTGCCCTTGATCGCGTGCTTGAGCGGATTGAGCTTCAGGCGTATCCCCTGCTGCCGAAGCATCTGAGACGGCGAGATGAAGGTGCGCCCGACGTAGCGGTTCTTGGCGAGCCCCTCGCCGAAGGGAATGCCGCTACCCTGGGCGTATCCCACCGCGGCAGGTACACCCGAGTCGGGCACGCCGATGACCAGATCGGCTTCGACGGCGGCCTCCTGAGAAAGCGCCTCACCCATGCGGTGGCGTGCTTCGTAGAGCGAGCAGTCATACATCTCTGAGTCGGGCCTGGCGAAGTAGACGAACTCGAAGATGCACAGCGACGGCTGCTCCGGCACCACGGCCTGCTGCGCCTCCACCCCGTTCGCCGAGATCTTGATCGACTCCCCGGGTGCGACGTCACGGACGAACCGCGCGCCGACGATGTCGAGCGCGCACGTCTCGCTCGCCACGACCCAGCCGGCGTCATCCGGCAGCGCACCGAGCACAAGCGGCCGCACGCCATGCGGGTCCCGAAACGCGTAGAGCGCTTCCTCGGTGACCAGAACGACCGCATAGGCTCCGCTGATCAGCTTCATCGTCTCGCGGATACCGTCTCGGATGTGGTGGTACTGCTGAGTGAACGTCCCGATGAGCGTCGCGATGACTTCGGAGTCGGTGGTCGAGCGGAAGCGGATCCCGCGCCCGTGCAACTCGTCTCGCAGTACGCGGGTGTTCACGAGGTTGCCGTTGTGGGCCAGCGCGATGACCTGCCGCCCGATGGTCGACAGATGCGGCTGAGCGTTCTCCCAGCTCAACGAGGAGCCGGTCGTCGAGTAGCGCGTGTGCCCGATGGCGACGTCGCCGGTCAGGGAGTCGAGATCGCTCTCCTTGAAGACCCGGGAGACAAGCCCGTGGTTCTTGGTGACGGTGACGGTCTCATGGTCGCCCACGGCGATTCCGGCGCTCTCCTGACCGCGGTGCTGCAGGGCGTGCAGACCGAAGTAGGTCAGGCGCGCGACATCCTCGTCGGGAGCGAACACGCCGAATACGCCGCAGGCTTCTTCGGGATGCTCCGGCGGGTCTGCGAGCAGTCGTTCGTCGGACGGATCGGGACACATGAAGCGGGTCCTCGCAGCGGCTGGGAAGGGGTGTGGACGCGTGAAGGATAGCATGGATGCGTGTCTGAATAGGGTCCGGCGTCCCCAGCAGACGATATGTGACGAATATCACCGGCGAGTCAATGGTGAGTCCCTGAGTGCCGATAGAGCTGAGGACACGCCCTATCGCGCCACCGAAAGCGAGCACGGTCCCGATGAGCTCTCCTCGCCGCAGATTCGCCACGATCACACTGGCCCTGGCCCTCGTGCTGGTGGCGCCGTCAGTGGCCCTGGCTGAGGAGGCGCCCTCCGGGTCACCCCTCGCGCCCGTGCTGGAACGGACGCTCGACAAAGGCGTCCCGTCGATGACGGGCCAGGTCAAGAAGGTTGCCATCGGCTCGACCGGAGCCACCATCACGCTTGCGGCCGGCGACGAGATCCTCGTCGACCTGTCAGAGCTGGCCGGCGCGCGGGGCGGAACGAACTACCTCGGGCTGGGCATGCTGCTCTTCGGGCTCTCCGTGCTCACCCGCCTGCTGGCGACCCTGGGCCGCCTCACGCGACCGTTCACCCGCATGCGGCCGAGGGGGTGGGACCAGTGACGCCCGAGGAACGGCTCGACACGCAGCTGCGCGAACTCGTCGAGCTTGCCGCACTGGTGAACTCCACGCTGGACCCGCGCGAGATCCGTCGCAGCGCGGTCGAAGCATCGACGCGGCTGGTGGGTGCCGAGCGCGCAAGCCTGCTGCTGCTGGAGTCTCGCCGCAAGCAGCTGTACTTCGAGGTCGCGTTGGGCGACGAAACCGACACCCTGAAGCGCGTGCGCATGGTCCCCGGCGAGGGCATAGCAGGCAGCGTCCTTGCCACCTGCACACCCGAGATCATCGCCGACGTTCAGGCCGACGCCCGCCACCTTGGCCTTGCTGACACCGACACGGGCTACGTCACGCGCACCATGCTAGCCATCCCCCTTTCGTGTCACGGCGAACCGGTCGGTGTGCTCGAGATCATCAACAAGCGGGGCGGCCACTTCACGGCCGCCGATCTCGAGCTGGGGGTAGCCCTGGGCAATCACATCGCCGTCGCCGTGGAGAATGCCCGCCTGTACGAAAGGTTGCGCAAAGGGTACCTGGAGGCGTGGGTATACGCGGCGCTCCTGGCTGCCTTGCTGGTGGGACTGGGCGGCTGGCTGCTGGCCGTCACTTCCTAGAATCCTCGCGATGGCGCGAGCCCCGTGCGTCTAGAGCCCGAGGAGCGCGTCCGTTGCCTGCCGTAGCATCGCAGGCCCGGCCGCCCTCAGGACGACCTGCGAGTTAGCGGGCGTGTCCGCTTCAGACGGAACGTCGCTCGTGAACAGCACGATCGGCGCGGAGGTGTTGCGCCGAACGTCGAGCGCCGAATAGCCGTCACCCAGACCATTGCCGCTGACGACCAGCCTGAGGCCCCCCTGCTTCAGCAACGGCTCCGCTTCGATGAACGAGTGACACTCGACGACCGATGCCCCCGGATACGACTGCCTGAGGGAGTTGGCGGCCAACGTAGCGAACACCGGGGAGTCGTCGACGACGAGGAAGCGCTCCCCCACATCGCCGCGGGGCTGAGCACCATGTAGGCCGGAAGCGCGGTAGTCGGAGATAGAGCCGTCAGGCAGCAGGTCCATCGGCACAGAGCGGCCCTCAGCCATGAGCGCCCACAGCGAGCACTCCGCGTGACGACCACCCTTGCAGTACGGGTACGCCGATGCGTACTTGACCCGCTTGACGAGGCTCGGTTCGATTGTGGTGAAGAAGGCGCACGAAGCGCCCTTGGGGCATACGCTCATCGCCTGTGCTCCTATGCCGGTAGGGGCAGCCGCCAGTCGCGGCGTGGTCTTCGGGGAGCAACTACCGCGCCGTTCGTGCTTCAGGCGGCTAGCGTGGCGCCAGACGAACCGTGGTGCCCGAAACCGCGACGCGCGTGCCACGCGCGGCTGAGGTCCGCTTGATGATGCCGATGATGCGATCCGCCGTAGCGCCCTTCGCGGGAACGGGCTTGCCGTAAGCGCCGATGTAGATGGGCTCGGCCGTGGCGCGCACCACGCCCTTAGGAGTGAGCGTCGCGTGCAGAATCATCGTGTCACGCCCACCCTCACTTCCCGGCGAGAACACGAAGTTGGCGAGCGAGTAGGCGATCAGGCGCCCCTTGTAGTACTCGACACCCTGGATGCGATGGGGGTGATGGGACAGCACAACGTCAGCACCCGCATCAATTGCGGCACGACCGTCGCGCACCTGACGGGAGGTCGGGTAGTACTCCTTCTCGACGCCCCAGTGGAACGAGACGATCACGTAGTCTGAGCGGGTCGAAGCCGATCGGATGGCCCTTTTGACCGCCGCGGTGTCCATGGTATAGAGCGTCCCTGAACGGCTCGGCGTCGCCGCAAAGGTGCTCGGGCCAATCTGCGAGAACGACAGGAACGCGATCTTGGCGCCCTTGCGCGTGATGGTCGCGGGTCGCCAGGCGGCCGCGCGATTCACTCCGGCTCCCGCGTAGGCTATGCGGGCCCTGCCCAGGTTGGCGAACGTGTCGCGAAGCGCAAGATCGCCATAGTCGCGCGCGTGGTTATTGCCGAGGGCGAGCAGATCGAATCCGGCCCAACGCAGGCCGTCGACCGCGCGGGGGTCACCCCGGAACGTGAAGGCCTTTCCCGGCACCGGAGTGCCTCGGTTCGAGAGGGCGCACTCAAGGTTGCCGACGGTGACATCGGCCTTGTTCAGGCGCGACGCGACAGCGGCGAAGGGCGCCTTGCCACCCGAGGACTGAATGAGCCGTTTCGGCGCACTGTCGAAGAGGAGGTCGCCGACCGCGGTTATGGTGATGGTCGGTGGCCGCGAGACCGTGGCCGCTGCGGCAACCGGCGCCGCCGGCGCAACGCCCGGCTGAGCCAGCATCGCCGCGCAGACGAACAACCCCGCGGCAGCTCCGACCATGACCAACGCTTCGCGCCCACGCATCGCCATCTACCTTCGAACCTGCTGCTCGGGGTTCATACGCGCCCTTCCGCTCGCTAAAAATCATCCACTCGCTACCTCCCCCGTCAGTAGGGCCCGGTAGCTTCGCGGTTGACGCTATCATGAGCTGTCCCATCCCGTCCTATGATGTCGAGTAGGTGTTGGATGCGCAAGGTCGCCGCCGCTCAGAACGTGAGCCGGATGTGCTTCGTCTGCGGGCTGGAGAACCCCGGCGGGCTGTCAGCGCGGTTCTTCGAAACCGACGACGGCTCCCTGATCGGCGAGTTCTCGCCCTGCGAGCACCATCAGGGCTATCCCGGCAGGCTGCACGGCGGGGTCGCCACGACGATCCTCGACGAGACCATGGGTCGCGCCATCAGCATCAGTGACCCGAGCGCGTGGGGGGTGACGGTCGACCTCGCCGTTCGGTTCCGCAGGCCGGTGCCGCTCGACTCTCCGGTGCGTGCCGTCGCCCGCATCACCGCCGACCGCGGCCGCATCTTCGAAGGCGAAGGCGAGATCGTCCTGGCCGACGGCACGGTCGCCGTGTCAGCGACGGGCCGCTACCTCCGTCAGGACATCACGAAGATCGCGCAGGGCGACTTCGATCAGGAGTGGTTCTCCGACCCGCGGGATCTGCCCGACGCCATCGATATCTGACCGGATGGGCGCAGCAGCTCACATCACTCGGCGAAACCGAACGCTTTGAGCGCCTGCTTCCGAAGCTCGTCCGCCCTGTTGGCCGCCTCCTCGATGGCCTTTTGCTGCTCTGCCACCCGGCCTTCGGCCCACGTGGGATCGCTGACGATGGCGGGTGTACCGGTCTTCTCGGCCTTGCTATCGAGAGCCGCCTGCTGCTCAACGAGCTTGTTGTAGCTGGAAAGGCGTCCGGCCCTACCCTCGTCGGCCATCTTCACGATAATCTCGGCCTGCTGCTTTCTCAGCTTCGCGTAGGCAACCACCTCGAGAAGCCCAGCCTCCGGCTCGAGTTTGTCCGCAGCGGTGAAGATGGTGATGCCGGCCGCATACGCTCGGGCGGCAGCGCGTGCCTTCGCCTTCATCGTGGTGAAGTCCTTGCGGTTAGCCGCGGTGATGGCAGAGTCGAGAGCCTCGTTGCCCACCCCGATACTCTTGCCCCCACGCTCCACCTCACCGGAGAGCCGCATGATGACGCTGACGGTGCCCAGGATGGTCTCCACGCCGTCGACCGCCTCGGTTGCAGCGTCGAGCGAACCGAGATACGCGGTCCTGCCCTCGGACTCCTCAAGCGGCTCGATTACGGCACGCGCAGCTGCGAGATCGTCTCGCGTTGCCCGCATCTGCTGACTCACCTTCGCCTCCGAGTCGGAGTTGCCGTCCTCAAGAAAGGCGCTGAGATCTGCGGTCGATGCCTCAAGCTCTGCGGTGGCTTCATCGAGATGCGCCTCGGCGCTCTCGACGGCCTTGCGGGTGTTCGCCTGGTCACCGAACACACTGATGACAACCGTGCCGATGCACGCCACGACCATGCACGCGATGACGGCCAGCACGACGGCGATGATGACGCCGGTGTTGCGCTTCTTGGCCGGAGGCGGCGTGGGCGCATAGCCCGGCTGGGGGGACTGCGTGTAGCCCTGTGGTGCCGCGGGGTTCGGCGGCGGCGGTGCCGGAGCGCCGGGCTCCGTGGGCTCGACGTAGCCTGGGGGCGGCCGGTACGGTCCTTGGTCAGTCATCCCTGCCTCCATTCACTGCCGGACGGCAATACGCCTGGCTCCGACTCAGTACTTCGCGCTGCCGGGACGCAAAACGACCTTGAGCACCCAACCGTGACGAGCACACACCGCTTCGACTATTCGCCGCGTCTGTCCGTAGTCCCACGACGCGTCCATCGCAACGCCGTTGGGGCCGACAACGACCTGCTTGGTCGTACCCGACCGCATCGCTCCGAACGTGGAGTAGGTCTCGGTCTCGACTCCGCCGAAGCTCAATCCCGAACCCTTCTCCTTGAGGATCTCGAAGAAGTACAGCACACGCTCAGGTTCGACCGCCTTCATGTGCGCGGAGTACTCGATCGACTTCTTGCCCGTCCCCCAGGCGGCGCGGGCCACTTCGTTATCGAGAGCGATGTCCGTGTCGGTACCGTAGCGCGCGGTGTAGGCCGGGTAGCCCTCCATCGTGGCGAGGATGTCTGCGAGCAACTCCAGCCGGGTTCCTGGCTGGCCACCCTGCGCCGGAGCGGCGACCACGGGCTGCGGCTCGGGCGCCACCACGGCAGCGACCGGTGCGGCGCGGACGAGCGAGTACGCCCAAGCGCGCGTCTCGGGATTCACCCACGCCAGCAGCTGCTGCGCATCCCAGGCGAGCACGTGCTCCGCTGGCACCTCGGTGCCGCTCGCGAAGAGCAGGCCCTCACGCCACTCGATGTGTCCGGTGACTCCGCCCTCTGTGAGATAACTCGCGATGATCACGTCTACTCCCTCCAGAAGCGATTCTATCTCTTGTGCGCGCCGTCACGAATATAACGGCATCGCTCTTGCGGAGATACGCGCGTCTGCCGATATGCGGAGTACCAACGAAATTCCCGCTGCCGTCAAAGGAAGCCCCCGACATGAGTCCCCCGTCTCGAGCCTTGACGCGCCTGACAGCGCTGTTTACGGGTGCTCTGCTCTCCGCAGCCCTCGTCTCGGCAACCGCAGCACACGCGGTCGAGCAGCCGATCGTGGGTACTGTGATCTCGATTCGAGCCTACGCGCTGCCTTCGAGCGGCGCCATCCTGACCGACGTCACGCTTGCGACGAGCGACGGCACGCGCACGTTCACCATGCGGGGAGGCACGCTGGGCGCACGCGGAATGCTGACGGAGGAGTTCACCGAACTTGACGTCGCGGATCGCGTCGTCGTGACGACTGAGGATCCGGACGCACCGGTGCTTGAGCTCACCGATGCACCGATGGTGGTCTCGGGCACGGGCGGCGTCAGCGCTTCTGCAGTCACCGACTACATCTACACCGGCCACAGATGGAACACGTCGGATATGCCGCTGACCTGGAGGTTCAACCCGACCAATGCCCCGTCGGGAGCGCAGACCCCCATCCAAGCTGCGGCGAACACGTGGGAGGCCGACCCCGGCTCAGACATCGACTTCACCTACGGCGGCACCACGAGCTCTGTGCCGGGCAACGGCGACGGCGTCAACTCCATCGGCTGGCGACAGAACGTCAGCGGCGGGAACCTGGCGACGTGCGTCATCTGGTTCTACAACACGCAGGCCACGCTCGGCTACAACCGCATCACCGAGTTCGACATCGACTTCAACCGCTCCTACACCTGGGTGAACGGTTCGGTCGGAGGCGGTTTCGACATCCAGAGCGTGGCCCTCCATGAACTCGGGCACGCGCTGCACCTGAGTGATCTCCACAACGCGACGCCCACCTCCTCGCAGGAAGTGATGAACGGATACATCAGCTCTGGTGAGTTGCAGCGCGTCTTGGGCGCCGGCGATCTTGCTGGAGCGCGCGCCATCTATCCTCCCGCGACCCCGTATCCTCCCGCGACCCCGCCTGATACCACGGCCCCCCGCACCTCGGCCTCTCTCGCACCCGCAGACTGGAGTCAAGGCCCTGTCAGCGTGACGCTCTCGGCCACCGATGACCGATCAGGCGTCGCCGACACCTTCTATCGGTTGGCTTCGGCACCAGCAGCGCTCTACTCCTCGCCGCTTTCCGTGTCCAGCGAAGGCGTGACCGTGATCTCCTACTGGTCGACTGATGCCTCCGGAAACGCAGAGGCTCCTCAGGCCGCCGACGTGCGGATAGATCGGACCGCCCCCACCATCACCTCCGACGCCCTTGATCGCTACATCGGCGAAGCGAACGTGCGGCTGCTTGCGACCGACCCCCTGTCCGGAGTCAGCCGCATCACCTACCGGGTGGACGGGGGACCGCTCATCGAAGTGCCCCGAACGACTGCCACCATCTCTCTGACCGCCATCGGCGACCACCGTATCGATTTCACGGCGGAAGACATCGCTGGCAACACCTCGACCGGTGTGTCGCGCTTCCGGATCGACGCGCGTGACAGCGCAGCGCCGGTGACGTTTGCAAGCGGTATCCCGTCCGGTTGGACCTCCGGCACCGTCACGCTTTCGCTCAGCGCCTCTGACGACGACCTCGCCGCGACCTACATCGGCATCGGTTCGGCGGCGAGCACACGATACACGGGTCCCGTGGTCATCGACACCGAGGGCGAGACGCCGATACGCTTCTGGTCGGTGGACCTGGCGGGTAACGTAGAGTCCGCCACTGTCGTGTTCGTGCGTATCGACCGAACCAAGCCGAGCGTGCCGAGCACGGCGGCGCCGATCTACAAGGGCTCGGCGCTGGTGACTCTGACCGCGTCGGACGAGCTGTCAGGCGTCGAACGCATCATGTGGAGAATCGACCAGCAGGACTGGCAGCACGCCGCGACGGCGACCGCGGGAATCCTCACCACGCAGCCCGGTCGACGGTCCGTGTCGTACCAGGCTATCGATGCGGCAGGCAACGTGCTCGAAGGCTCGGTTGGGTTCACGGTGATGACGCCCGCACGACTGTCCATCGCTCCTGCCGCTCCGGTGAGTGTCACTCGCAGGCGGGGCGTCGCGCAGGTGACGCTCTCCGGCGTGGCCCGGCGCCCCGACGGCAGCCGGATCGCGCGCGCAAGCGTCATCCTCGAGAAGAGCGTCAACGGAAGCCGCTGGAGCTACGTGACGCGTGTGGGATCCTCGACAACCGGCTCGTTCGCCAGGAGGCTGACCTTCCGCAGCGCGGGGACGACCTACTGGCGCTGGCGCGTGACATCGAGCACGACGCTCGGCCACGACTCAGCCACCTCCCGCTCACTACGCATACGGGTTCGCTAGCTAGGCCATCCCGCCGGACGGACGCGCACGCAGTAGGGTGCGGCATCCTCTGAAAGTTCGGACTGAGCGCGCATGAGCACAAGAAAACCGCCCAATCTGGGTATAAGACTGGGGGGCAAAACGGGGCGGGAAGCCTATTTGTGCTTCCCTCAAGGGGGTGAGTCAGGTGAATAGAAAGGTACTGATCGGTATTGTCGTGTGCGCGGTTCTCTTGGCGAGCGTCGGAGTTGCGTTCGCTGCACTGACGAGCTACGGACCCGTGCGGGTCGTTTCAGCCGACAGGTTCTCGTCCAACGGGGATAGCATCGTCGGGTGGTTCTGGCTGCGCGACACGCAACTGAAGAACACGGCAACGTGGCACTTCTCGGCACTGCCGACTACGGCGGCCTCAGCGAAGAACTCGCGCGTGATTCTTCGCTTCGACCCACTCGTCACCAACAAGGCGGGCGGGGGCAGCGGCTACGACGCCAACGTGCTCGTGACCTACAAGGGACGCAGCGGCGCCACCTACCGCCGTCTCGTGACCATGCGCAATCTGCATCCCGAGATGAAGGATCCGCGGGACACCGGCGGTTGGGGATACCAAGCTCAGGGGTGGATGAGCGTACCGCTCAGCCACATTCCCGCAAGCGGCGAGCTGACCGTCACCGTTTCGCGGCATCGGGCCACCAAGACCCACGTTGCGGCCAATCAAGGAGCCTGCACCGTGGAGTATCTGATCCGTTAGCTCCCGCACGTGCCTCTCGGGCGCACCCAGGCGGCACCGACGCCGGATGGCGACGGTGCCGCCTTATCTTCCGATGTGGTAGAACTGGCTTCATGTCAGAAGCCCACATCTACCTCAACGGACAGATCGTCCCGCTCGAGCAGGCGGCCATCTCCCCGCTCGACATCGGGCTGCTGCGCGGCTTCGCCGTCTTCGACCTGCTGCGCACGGTAGGAGGACGGCCGTTCCTGCTGGCCGAGCACCTCGAACGACTACGCGCGTCGGCCGCCCGACTCGGTCTCACCGTCCCCGCCACCGATGCTGACATCGAGCAGGTCATCGTTTCACTGCTCGAGCTCAACGATCACGACGAGGCCACGGTGCGACTCGTGCTCACGGGCGGCGTGTCGCCGGACGGCATGAAGTACGACCGCGAACGCCCGACGTTCATGATCCTCACACACGACCTCCATGAGCCCCCTGCCGAAATCTACGAGCGCGGTGCCCGGCTCGTGCTCCATGAGCACACCCGCGAGTTCCCTCAGGCCAAGACCACCAACTACCTGACGATGCTCGCCCACCGCGACGCCGTGAACGCCTCGGGAGCCCTCGACCTGCTGTACCACGCCGGGGGCGTCGTCAGCGAGGCGGCGAGCGCCAGCGTGTACTTCGTCAAGGACGGCTGCATCCACGCGCCCGCACAGGGAGTGCTCCGCGGCACGATCGGCGAGCTGGTGCTCGGCCTGGCCGAGGGGCGACACGCGATCGTCCACGATGAGATCAGCGTCACTGCGGCGCTCGACGCCGACGAGGTGTTCCTTACGTCGACGACGCGCGGCGTGGTGCCGATCGTGAAGCTCGATGACATCACGATCGGTGAAGGCTCCCCGGGTCCCGTCACCCGCGACCTGATGCAGTTGTACGCCGAAACGGCCGTGTCAGGTCTCTGAGCCGCCGCGGCCTGCCCCTTCGCTCACCGCTCGCTCGTAGGCGCCGGGTAGCGGGCAGGTGTTGGGCCCGTCCACGAGCTCGCGACACTCCCTGTCGATCCCTTTGAGCGTCCCCTCGAAGACGAAGTGATGAAACGGCAAGACGAAGTACCAGTACGCGCGGCCGAGCAGTCCCTTCGCATCGAAGATGGCCGTCTGACGCACCAGCGTGCCCTCATCATCGGGCTCCAGCTCGTACTGCAGCCATCCCTCGCCGGGCATCCTCATCTCGGCGCGGAGCCGCAGCAGACGCGGAGCCTCGACGCGCTCCACCAGCCACCACTCGAGGTAGTCGCCCTCGATCAGCGCGTACTGGTCTCGACGTCCGCGCCGGTGACCGGGGCCGCCCAGCAGCAGGTCGACGAACCCGCGAATGTCCCACAGCGTGTCGAACGCATACCACCCGCGCTCTCCTCCGATGCAGGCGATGGGATCGAACGCCGCCTCGGGCGGACAGTGTGCGCGAATCGTCCGCGAGTCGATGTAGCGCCCTTCGCGCACCAGAGAGACGGGTTCGGTTCGGCCCCGAAACTCCTCAGCCCAGCATGTCTGCTCAAATACCGTGTTCTCGGAGGCGAACGCAAGCCGCAGCGCCTCTTCTGCGCCCATCGGCGTAATCTGAGGGAAGTCGCGCGCGGCGCGGTCATCGGTCACGACCGTCGGGTAGCGCAGAGACTCTGCGAGCTGCCGCCCCACGGTGGCCTGCTTCGGCGTGAAGAGATAGAGCCACCAGCCCGACAGCCCGGGCGACAGCACGGGGACGGGAATCACGAGTCTCTTGAGTCCGCGGTGCCGCGCATACATCCGGAGAAGATCGCCGTAGCTCACGATCTCCGACCCGCCGATCTCGTAGACCGTCAGCGGCTCGTCGGGTTCGGGAGAGTCGATCGCGGCGACGAGATAGGCAACCACGTCCGAGATGGCGATGGGCTGCGCCGCCATTCGAACCCAGCGCGGCGTGGTCATCAGCGGGATCTTCTCCGTGAGGTTGCGGATCATCTCAAACGACGTAGAGCCCGACCCCACGACGATCGACGCGCGAAACTCGAGCACGGGTATGCCGCTCTCGGCGAGAAGACGGCCGACCTCCTGTCGGCTCGCCAGGTGCTCGGACAGCACCTCCTGCGCATCGCCGAGTCCGCCAAGGTAGATGATGCGTCGCACCCCTGCCGCGCAAGCGGCCTCGGCAAAGATCCGGGCCGCCGCCCGGTCGCGCTCGGCATAGCCGGCTCCCGTGTCCAGCGTGTGCACCAGGTAGTACGCGGTTTCGACGCCCTCGAGAGACGCACGCACGGCGTCGGCGTCGAGAGCATCGGCCTTGACGATCTGAGCGCCTGTGATGCGGACCCGCTCAGGGCGACGAGCAGACCCTCGAACGGGCCTACCCTGCGCGACGAGCTGCGCAAGGACGTGCGATCCGATGTAGCCGCTCGCTGCGCTGACCAGAATCACTGGCGCTCCCCTGATTGGCCTGCCCGTGGACTACCGAGAACACCCTGTGTATTCCCTTGCATAGCGGTTCGCGGCCCCGGACAGAGAATCGTCCGAGGCCGCTCGCCGAAGAAGGGGATCTGAGAATAATCTCAAGAAGTCACACGGAGATGGTCGCACCACTTCGCGCGCGCTCGACCATGGGCAGGTCCATTTCAACGATATGGTGCACGAGCCAGTCGTACGCGAACGCGCATACGTCCAGATACTCCAGATCGCCGGCGCGCTTGGCGAGTACGGCGATGTCGGCGCACAGACCCTCATGGGCTCGGCGGTGATTCTCCGCGTCGCTCTCCCCAGTCGCACGCATGAAGGCCCCTTCGGTGGCGAAGTGCCGCTTCGCGTAGCGCGCGAAACCAGCGAGCATCTCGAGGGGGGTGAGCGGCGTACCGCCCGCGAGTGTCGTTGAGTAGACCTCGTTGACGATCGCGAAAAGGACCTGATGATCGAAGTCGATGGCGCGGTCGCCTGATTCGAATCTTGCTTCCCACCGCAACGGCCCCGTCATCATGCGCCTCCCGTCCATCCTCGTCGTATCCGTCCTGTGCACCAGTTATCGCACTCCCGCAGCACGATGGGCATAGGGCATTCCCCGATTCTCAGGGCGGGTATGCCTGAGGCGCGTATCGCACGAACGAAGGTGCCAGCGGGCGCACCCCTTGCGGACCACGGCCGATGTCCGCAGACTGAGGGCAGTTGGAAGCGAGTGAGAGGATCCGCCGTATGCTGTCGGCCCCGAGACGCGTCTGGCTGGTCGCGTTCGCGCTGGGCCTTCTTGCCCTCAGCATTCCGACCGGCAGTGCTGTCGCCGCGCCGAAGCCCCCTGCGGTGAAGGTTCCTGCGGCCCAGCTCGTCACCGTCGATGGCGCGCCGCTGTGGTCACGCGACTCAGCAGGCGCCCGACCGGTTGCGAGCACCATCAAGCTGCTCAACGCGCTCGTCGTCCGCGAGCGCGCCTCGCTCGATGAGACCGTTACCGTCGCTGCCCGCGCCGCAGCCGTGAGCGAGGGTGGGATCGGCATCGTGGCCGGCCAGAAGCTCACCGTGGGGCAGCTGCTGGACATGATGCTCATCGCATCGGCCAATGACGCCGCCTCCGCCCTCGCCATCCACGTCTCCGGCAGCGAGCGGCGTCACGTGGAGCGAATGAACGCGAAGGCCAAGCAGATCGGCCTCACGGGAACGGTGGCCGTGGACCCGCACGGGCTCGGCAAGAAAGAGCGCTCCACCCCGCGCGATCTCACCGTGCTCGGTCGGCGGACCATGGCCGACTCGACACTGCGCCGCATCGTCGCGAAGAAGAAGGTGGCGCTGCCGCGTCCGGGCAAGAAGCCGCTCTGGGTTCCCTCGACAAACCACCTCCTCGGCTCCTACGGAGGAATCAGCGGCGTGAAGACCGGCTACACGCGGCCGGCCGGCTACTGCCTCGTCGCCTCCGCCAAGCGCGGTGGTGTGGAGCTTGTCGGCGTCGTGCTGGACGCCCCGACGCTCGACGGACGCTTCCGCGAGATGCGCCGCCTTCTCGACTGGGGGTTTGCGCACACGCGGGTCCGCACCCTCGTCACGAGCGATACCACCATGGCGGTGTCGTGGTCGGCCGAGGCTTTCGACTCCACGATCGTCGCGCGACCGGCCTGGACCGTGCGGCGTGCCTTGCTGGATGGCAACCCACTTCCGAAGCGCGTCATCCGACCGGCGGCAGGCGTGACGCCCCCGGTTGCGGTGGGCAAGCGCGTGGGCATGCTTGACCTGAAGGTTGGCAGCGTCGTCCTCGCGTCCGTCCCGCTCATCGCAGCGTCTGACCCGTCGAACAATCCTACCGAGACGCCAACCGTCGCGGGAGGCACCAGACAGTAGCCGCTCTCCGCAAGGAGGCCTGCGCGCGACGCGGATAGCTCGGGCAAGGTATCCTGTGCTCTGCCATGAACCACACAACCACACTCGCTCGGCGACTCTCGCTGACCCTCCTCCTCGCGACGCTCCTGAGCGCTGCGTGTGCAACCGCGGCGTTCGGGGCCCCCTCGGCAGCCGAGGTGGCCACCAGCCGCCAAGCCCTCGATAGGGCGCTTGCCGAGCGTAGTGCCGCCGAAGCGCGTGCAGCGCGACTCTCCAAATCGGTGGCCGCGGCAACCGGCCGCCTCGACGAAGCCATGGCCTCGCAGCAGGCCGCCCAGAAGCGGCTACGTTCGCATGCGAACGCCGCCTACCGCTCGGGTCAGATCTCCATCCTGGCAATGCTCTTCGGATCGGTCGACTTCGCTGACTTCTCGTCGCGCTGGGCTCTGCTCACCCGCATCAACGAGGACGAGGCCCGCTCGGTGCGCCGGTTCAAAGCAGCCCGGGCAAAGGCTCGCGCCACGGCGAAGCAACTCCTCGCCCTGCAGCAGGCACACTCACGCGAACTCAGGGGGATTGAGCGGCAGGCTCGCCAGGCCAAAGCGGAACTCGCCAGTGACCAGGCTGCGTACCAGGAGTACCAGCGTCGTGCGACCCCCCGACCTGCGTCGAGCGGCAACCGAGACGTGCGACGTCCCTCGCCCTCGGTCCCGCAGGTGGCCGGGAACGGCGCGTGGGGTACCGGCGTCGCATCGCACTATGGGCGCAACTTCACCGGCCGCGGAGCAAGCGGCAAGCGCATCGGTCCTGACTCCATGATGGTTGCGCACAAGACCCTGCCGTTCGGAACGCTCGTGGAGTTCCGGTACAAAGGCCGGACCGCGGTCGCCAGCGTTGAGGATCGCGGCCCCTTCACCCCCGGGCGTGACTGGGACCTCGGGCCGGGTGTCATCCGTATCCTCGGCTTCAACGGGGTGCACAAGGTCAGCTACCGCATCGTCGGACGGTAGGGCGAGCGCTCAGCGAGCCCTCGGCGGCGCTGGCCAGAAGATGCTCGTCCTGGCTCGGTACGCGTCCCACTCCTCCTCGCCGATATGGCGCTTCTCCAGAAGCGGCACGCCGGAGACGTAGCGCAGGAGGAGCGTCATGGCGAGCGGCCCAAGCAGCGCGAGCGCGCCTCCGGCGACCGGGAGGGCCAGAAGGCCGAGGCCCCACCAGGCGATCGCATCGCCCGCGTGGTTCGGGTGGCGCGACCAGGCCCACACCCCGGTAACGAGCGGCCGTCCCTTATGCGACGGATCGGCGAGCCAGCGCCCGAGCTGCACGTCGGCCGTGGCCTCGAGCAAGAATCCCCCAACGAAGACGGCCACCGCGACCAGATCGGCAACGTCCAACGGTACTGAAGGTGCGGCCGCCATAACCGTGAGGGGCGCAGCGACGAGCCCCATCAGCGCACCCTGCAGCCAGAACACGACCGGCAGACTGCGCAGCGCCCACGACCCAGAGGCGCCCTCGCGCATCGCGGCGTAGCGCGCATCCTCGCGCCCCCCTGCGCGAAATCCCCTGCGGGCGATGTGCACCGCGAGCCGGACGCCCCACACGGACACGAGCACCGCGGCAAGTATGCCCCGGGCGCTCGGCACGGCAGGCACCAGAAGCGCACCCCACCAGGCGAGCACGACGAACCCGAGGCCCCACGCGACGTCCGCAACGTCGGTACGCGTGAACGCGACAGAAGCCACCCACCAGCCGCTCATGTAGACGAGCGCGATGGCGAGTGCCTGGGCAGCGACGACTGCGAGATCGGCGGCTATCGCGTCACCTCACGGTCACGTACCTGGTGCCCGACCACTTCGCAAGGTGATCGGTGTCCTCAGGCGCATACGCGCGCAGCTTCCACGTGCCCTTCGTCGAGAGGCGGATCCTCGCCACGTACTTCGTGTACGAAGAGTAGTCATAGGCGCGTGCGTTGATGTAACCGTACGGCTTCCACGCGGTCGCCGAAATCTTCCTCCAGCGGTAGATGCGCACGGGGTAGCTGCCCGCGGTGTGTCGGGGCTTCAAGTGCCCCGTGACGTTGTAGGTCAAACTGCGCGACATCCTGCTCGGCGCAACCGGAGTGGACAACAGTCCCAGTGCCGTCTTGACCGGTGCCGGGTCGACCTCGAACGTGAACGTATACGCGGAATCGCCGTAGCTGAACGTGAAGACCCTGAACAGGTAGTCACCGGACCGGGTAGCCGTGTAGTCGAACCCCTTGCGGTCGTTTGCCTCTTCCGCGACGTGCGATTGACGTCCGTCGGTGGTACCCGGCGGATACAACCGCAGGTAGATGCTGTCGCCAGCCGACGTGACGGTGAGCGTCGCACTCACGCTGTCGCCCTTGTTGAGCGGGATTCGGAACCACTGGTAGGGCCTTGACCACTGGTTGCCGACGCCTGACTGCGGGCTCACCGCAAGAGGCGGATCGGCAGGGACCGTGTTGTCGTCGGCGACGGCCGACACGGGCGCCCCGAGGCTGAGCGCCAGACAGACCGCGAATGTGAGCAGGATTCTCCCAAGGTGCCGACGTTGCCGCGCATATACCGCGATGTGGATCATGGCCGCCTCCTCCTCCCAAGGACAGCTTGACTCCCCTGTGGGCCTTCATTCCCACAAGGGACCGCAGATGTACCACCGCGTCTGCGAGATCGAAGGCATGGTCGTCCGATCCCCGTTCTCGCCACGTTCACACGATGCGCGGAGCACCTTCTCTCCGGCTTCGCGAGACGTTCATTGCGCGGGGCCATAGTCATCCCATCGAGGGATCAGCCCTCGCGAACATTCAGGAGGTGCCTTTCGATGAAGCTCCGCTCGAAGAAGGTCATCAGCGCACTCGCCGTCATGTCGCTCGCAGGCGCCTTGGCGCTGCCATCGGTCGCACTCGCCCGCTACGACACGGCGCCCCGCGCCGCCCTCGCGACGGTGCCGGCCACGACGCCCGTAGTCGCCGACGCCCAACTGGCTGCTGACCTCTCGTTCATGCGCGAGGAGGAGAAGCTCGCCCACGATGTCTACACTGCGCTGTACGAGAAGTGGGGTGCTCGCGTGTTCACGAACATCGCGGCGAGCGAACAGCGTCATACCGACACGATCGCTCTTCTGCTTGAGCGCTACGGCGTCGACGACCCCAGTGAAGGCAAGGGGATAGGCGAGTTCAGCGACCCCGAGCTCCAGAAGCTGCACGATGACCTCGTCGCGCGCGGGTCGGTCTCGCTCACCGAGGCGCTCAAGGTCGGCAAGCTCATCGAGGAAGTCGACATCGCCGACCTCGACGAGCGTATCGCTCGCACGACGCAAGCCGACGTACTCGCCGTCTACAAGAACCTGCGCGCCGGGTCAGTGAACCATCTGCGCGCCTTCAACGCCCAGCTCTCCGGCACGACCGGTGGAGCGGCGCGCGGACGTCGCGTGCGCTAACTGCGCCCGCGCCCGCGTGGCGCGTCGATCAGTGTCCCGCACGACAGAAAGGCCCCCGGGGAGAAACCGGGGGCCTTTGCGTGGAGAAGCGCGGCTCGTGCAAGGCTACTTCGACAGCTGCTTCAGGGTGGCCGAAACCGCCTCGATGAACGTCGCGAAGAACCGCTCGAACCGACCGATCTCGTCGTTGCTCTCTGAAGCCGGCATCGAGATGTCGAAGTCCCCACCGGCAAGGCGCACTGAGGCGTCCCGCATGTGCTCGATCATCCCGTCCAGGCGATTGAAGACCAGTCCGTTGAGCATCAGGACGATGACCAGGACGAGGATGACGCCGACGGCCGACAGGATGAGCATGGTCTGGGTACGCGCGGCTGCCAGCTGGCTCTGCAGGGCGCTGATGTCATGCGCGACGACAACGGCGCCGACCCGCTCGCCCATGGTGTTCTTCACGGGGAAAGCACCCGTGACGATGTCGGCTCCACCCTCGATACCGGTCACCACGTCGCCGACATCGCTCAGCCCGCCGATGTCCAGAGTGTCGACGACAGCCTCGCGTGGCGCGTCGCCCGTTGAGTGCGCGGCAACCAGCGCCTCGTACCGATCCCAGTCGTTCGCATCCCCTCGGTTCTCCCGCATCGTCGCCCACTCGGCGGCATCCAGCCTGTCCTTCGAAAGCAGGAGCGTGTACTGATCGCCGGACTGCTCGGACATGATGTCGAGGAACTCCTCTATCTCCTGCCCGGTCTCAACGTAGCCGACTACCTTGCCGGACTCGTCGGCCCAGGGGTGCACGGCCCTCAGAGCGAAGGCGGTCTTCCCCAGGTCCTTGCCGATGCCGTAGGTCCCGGACTCGACGGACGACTTGTACGTGTCACGGGCGTTGACGTCGTCGAACTTATCGGGCGCGTGGACCCGCAGGAAGATCTTCGACTCAGGGGCCGGCAACTCGAAGTACAGATGGGTCATCGCGTAGTTCTCGCGAAGCTGGTTGAAGATCGGCTCAGCGAGAGTGAATAGCTTCTCGCGATCACCCGCGACGAACGCGTCGCGCAGGTCAGTGCGAGAGCGCAGAACATCGTTTGCGGCAGCGAGCTTCTCGGCGTCCTGTTGCTCAAGCGCTGCGAAAGCACTTTGGGCCGTAGCGACCGACGTGGCTGAAGCGCGGTCGATCGCCGTCAGATAGAGGCTTTGCGTCGTCCAGAGCACCGCCGCCCCGGCCAGGACAAACAAGCCGATCACGATCGCGGCGACTTTGAGCTTGATTGACATCAGGGCCTCTTCTTCCTCTAGAACGGCATCTTTCGGCCGAGGACATCCTCGGCCGCGGCGCGCAGGGACGCGAGCTTCGCTGGATCATCGGGAGTGTCCGGCTTGATGATGATGAGGAAGAAGCCGGCCTTCATGCCGATCAGGCCGCGCATCCTATCGACGTCGCCTCCGGATTCGCCCATCAGACCCTCGACGACCTGTACCGCATCGTGCAGCTGTCCCACTGGATTCCCCCCGTAGCTCCCATCGCCCAACTTCATTTATCGTAAGGCTACTCATGAAACTTTAGTGCAACTTTTCCTTACCTCGAATCCAGCGCGCAGCCCTCGGTTTCCGCTATCCTGCCTGACGGCACGCGTCGGCTACCAAGATCGAGCCGCGCACTGGTGGCACCGGGAGGCGCCATGACCTTCAAGACGATCATCGAACCGTTTCGCATCAAAGTGGTCGAGCAGATCAAGATGACCACACCCGAGCAGCGAGAGGAGATGATCCGGGCCGCGGGCTACAACATCTTCGCGCTGCGCTCGGAAGATGTGATCATCGACCTGCTCACCGACTCCGGCACCGGCGCGATGAGCGCCAACCAGTGGGGCGGCGTCATGCGCGGCGACGAGTCCTATGCCGGCAGCCCCAGCTACTTCCACTTCTACGACTCCATCCATGAAGTGACCGGCTTTGAGTTCGTCATCCCTACCCACCAGGGGCGCGCCGCCGAGCGCATCCTGTTCTCCGTGCTGTGCGAAGAGGGCGATGTCGTCCCTAATAACAGCCACTTCGATACGACGCGCGCTAATGTCGAGTTCCGTGGCGCGCTCGCACTCGACCTGCCCTGCGGCGAGCTGGCGGACATGGGCTCCGATGAGCCGTTCAAGGGCAACATGGATGTCGCGCGGCTACGTGCGGCGTTCGCCCAGTACGGCGTCGACCGCATCCCTCTTGTGATGATGACCGTCACCAACAACTCGGGTGGCGGCCAGCCGGTGTCGCTTTCGAACCTGCGCGAGGTCGCTGCAGTCTGTCGCGAGTTCGCGAAGCCTCTCTACCTGGACGCCTGCCGGATCGCAGAGAACGCGAAGTTCATCCAGATGCGCGAGCCGGGATATGCGGACAAGTCTGTGCGAGAGATTGTGCTGGAGATGTGCGCGCTCGCCGAGGGTTGCACGATGAGCGCGAAGAAGGACGCCATCGTCAACATGGGCGGGTTCCTCGCCACGCGCGACTCCGAGGTCCGGCGCCACGCTCAATCGCTGCTCATCCTGACGGAGGGCTTCCCCACCTACGGTGGCTTGTCCGGGCGCGATCTTGAGGCGCTTGCGATCGGCATGCAGGAGGGCGTCGACGAGGACTACCTGCACTACCGCCTGACCTCGACCCGCTACGTAGGCCAGCACCTGCGCGACGCAGGCGTGCCGCTGCTGTGGCCGCCGGGCGGCCACGCCATCTACCTGGATGCGAAGCGCTTCGCTCCGCACCTCGAGCCGACGCAGCTTCCCGGTGTCGCGGTGGCCGTGGAGCTCTACCGATTGGGAGGCGTGCGCGCCTGCGAGATCGGCACCCTCATGTTCGGTCGGCGCGATGAGACCACCGGCGAGGAGCTGGCCGGTCCGCGCGAGCTGGTTCGTCTGGCGATTCCGCGGCGTGTCTACACACAAAGCCACATGGACTACGTGATCGAAGTGGTCGTCAAGGCGTTTGAGGGGCGCGCATCGCTACCCTCCTACCGCATCGTCGAACAGCCGCCGTTCTTGCGGCATTTCTCTGCCAAACTCGAGCCGGTGACCTGACCGCGCACGGATCGAAAGGACCCTCGCATGCCCCGAAACACGCACGTCAGCCCCAACGGACCCGCCGCCCTCGGACCCTACTCGCACGGCGCGTGGGCCGGCGACCTGCTGTACCTGTCCGGTCAGACGCCCATCGATCCGGCGACAAGCCAGCTCGCTCCCGGCGGCGTCACCGAGCAGACCGCGCAGGTCTTCGCCAACCTCAAGGCCGTGGTGACCGATGCGGGCCTGACGATGGATGATGTCATCAAGGTGAATGTCTTCCTCACCGACATGGCGGACTTCGCCGAGATGAATGCCGTGTACGCCGAGCGCTTCACCGCGCCGTACCCGGCGCGCTCGACGGTCGCCGTGGCCGGTCTGCCGCTGGGAGCGCGCGTCGAGATCGAGCTCGTGGCGAAGAGGGCCTGACCGCGAGGGATACGCTACGGTTCCGTGCCGAGTTCGGTTGCCGCTCGGACGTGGCAGCGAACACAGTACGTGGGCGAGTGACAGTCCACGCAGTACAGCGCGCCGCGATCCCGGACCTCGACGTAGTGCTGCTTGGCCCAACTGCCCCGGGTAGGCTGGTAGCCCTCGTGGTGGCACATCGTGCACATGTCCGGTCGGTTTCCGTGGCACTGTCCACACGTGTCGCGGCTGAGATCAGCGGCCTGTGCATGGCCGCCGGGACCCTGCGCCCAGCCCTCGGGGTGCGGCATCTCCATGCCATGGCAATCGGTGCAGAACGATTTCTCATGGCACATCTCGCACTGGCGGGGGTCGGTCAGCGCGACCTCACCGTGTCCGCGTTTCCACGCGGCGGGCTCGTGGGACTGTGGAGTCAACTCAAAGCCCGAGGGATGACAGACGCCGCACTCGCCGGATGCCTCAGGCTGTGACGGCTGCCCATGACACGTGTAGCACTGGGACATCAGGGAGAGCGCCGTACTGCGCTCTTCGATGGGGTGGGCGGTGCGTACATGACACGAGATACACGACCCGTTGCGCTCGGCGTGTTCGACGTGGTCGATGAGTATGCGATACCCCGAGGTGGCCTTGCGCTTAGGATCGTGACACTGCAGACAAATCTCGTCAGGCACCGGGGTCGTTGAGAAGCGGCTGCTGTCCACCGGGTCCTGGTAGCCACCTTTCAGGTGTGCCGAGATATCTCGTGCCAGTAACTGCCCCCGGTCGAGGACCCGCAGCGGCGAGGCATACCACTCTCGAACCGGCTGGTGGCACTCCACGCACCGTACGGTGTTGTGCGCGGATCGCGCCCACGAGTCAACACGGGCCCCCATCTCGTGACAGGACCCACACAGTTGCGACGACCCGGTCCCGAGGTCGAGCAGCCCCACCAACACGAACACGCCGAACGCGACAGCGACCACCATGCGTACTCGCCGATTCGCAGCTATCTGACGAAAGCGCGAGCGCCCGGTATCCGGAATCGGTGCGGAAGCGTCGCCCGGGTCCAGCTCGTCACTCATCGGGGCTCACCTGCCCGGTCGACTCAACACGTGCTTCGAGGTTCAGTGTGGGCACTTCTCCGTGGCACCGCACGCAGAACTTCCCGTCATGACACGCCTCGCAGCTACGTTGCTTGGCAACCGCGTCGCGATGAACGGCGCGCCAGTCGGTCCCGTGAGAGCGCGGGCGAGAACGGTGACAGTCGCCGCACCAGTCCTCGGTATAGCTGTGGCAACCCTCGCAGTCAGGATCATCGCCGCGCTCGGCATGCACCACCAGCCAGTCGGCGCCCTGGTGACTCTTGGGCGCCGCCTTCTCCGTGTGGCACGCGGTGCATGCATCCTTCGCCGTGTCGCCATCGTGGCATCGCATGCACCCGTCCATGGACGGGGTGTGTACACCGGCGGCGTTCTTCTCATGCACGAGGTAGTCGTGGCACTCCACGCACTCCATCTTGAGAATAGTGACGTGCGCTCGGTGCGGAATCTGCAGGTCGCCCTCGGGAGAGACCGACCGCAGGTCGTTGTGACAAACCAAGCACGCCTCGTTGCCCGGTGTTTCGAACAGATCCGGCTCGCGGTCGCTGAAGGCCAGCGAGAGGTAGAACTCGCCGATCAGGCGCGCGCGGTAGACCGCCCGGGGAAGAGCACGCGGCGGCACGTGGCACCCATCGCACCCCGCCTCAAGGTGGGTGGAGACCGCCCACGGACCGTACTTCTCTGCCATGACCGGGTAGCGCTTGAAGAACTCAGGCTGCGCCGTCAGATAGGCCGGCACCCCGAAGAGGATCACCACCACAACCGCCACCACGGCGAGCCAGATGAAGGTCCGCTTCCGCTCGCCCATCAGTGACACTCCTCGCAAAACGGCTTGCCGTGGCAGACCAAGCAGCCGTCGCCACGGATCTTCGCGTGCGGCGCGTGCCCCTTCTTCCAGTTGCCCGCGTGCGACGCAGGCCGCTGTGCATGGCAGTCGGCACAGTAGTTCGGGGTCCAATCGTGGCACTCGCCGCACTCCTGCGACTCGGCGGCCGCGCCGTGTTGGCGGAGCCAATCCGCCTGTCTGTGAGATGCAGGCGTGCCCTTGCGGGTATGGCAGTCGACGCACTCGTCGCCCGCGGCGTCCCCGTCATGGCAGCGCTCGAGGCACCCTTCCATCTCGGGTCGGTTGAACCCACGACGATTGAACGAGTGCACGAGGTTCTCATGGCAGTCAGTGCACTCGATTCCCAGCACCTCGACGTGCGCCCGATGCGGAATCAGCAGATCACCGCCGGGGCCGACCTTGCGATAGGTCGTGTGGCACTTCTGGCAGGCCGCACGGCTCGGGGCGCTGAGCAGGTTCGTATCGCTCGGTCCTGTGAGCAGCTGCGCATAGAAGGCAGGCACCGCGTCTCGCGCGAACGACAGCGCACCTCCCGCGCCCGGCTCGACGTGACACTCGATGCACGAGATGCGCGAGTGCGTCGACGTCTCCCAGTGACGCATGCGTGCGCCCAGCTCCGGATAGCGCTCGTAGTAGCGCGGCTGCAGCACCGAGACGATCGGCACCACCAAAGCCACGATCATGAGCAGCGCGACCGCCCCGAGCACCCATGCGATCGGACGGCGGAACATGCGCCCGGAGCGGGGCTCGCCCACCTACTCCATCTCCTTGAACTGGTCGTGGCAGTCCTTGCACCACGGCTCCTCGTGACAAGCCAGACAGCCCGGGTCGTCGACGAGCTTCGTGCGCTTGCTGTGCCGCCCGATCCACGTGTCCGTCGTGCCGTGAAACGCGGGGCGCTCGCGGTGGCATTCGTCACACTCACCGCTGGACTGGTGGCACTTGAGGCACTTCGTTTCGTCCAGAAGCGCCTGTGGCCCGTGGAAGCGCGGTGTCCAGTCGTCCCGGACGTGGAGCTCCTCGATCGCCTTCATGCCGATCTCGATAGGCTGACCGGTGAACTCAGGCCGCTCGCCGGTGGTGTGGCACTGCTGGCACTGATCCACCTGGTGACAAGACTCCACGCACGCGCTCTGTCCGCTCGCCCTCACGACGTCGGGGTGGGCCTCCTGCCATTCATCGCCGGATTCATGCAAAACGTGGTGGCAGTCGAAGCACTGGTCCGTCGTCTTGGTGCCGACGTGACACCCGTAGGCGACACACACCCCCGAGAACGGCATCTCCTTGTGCTTATCGATGTAGGTCTCCAGGTGCGCGGTCCATTTGTGGCAGCTCACACACTCGCGCTTCTCCTCGGCCACCCGAAGGTGCGCGGGATGCGGAATCTTGTCCGTCCGGTTGAGCTCGGTGCTCCACTCGTCTTCATGACACGACAAGCACCTTTCGGACTTCGGCGGGCCGAACGCGAAGTACCGGGGTACTGGTTCGCTCGTCACCAGACTTCGATAGAAGTCGCCCACGAGCGCCGCGCCGTTGGCCAGGGGTTCTGTCTCGTGACAGTCGCGACAGCCGATGCCTTCATGCGCCGAGTCCTCGAGGTTCACATACCGGCGCTCGAGCAGGTGGTAGCGCTCGAAGAACTGCGCCGTCGAGGTGACCAGCAGCGGAATCGCCACCGCAGCGACCATGATGGCCACGACGGCGATCACGCCGAAGGTGATCGTGCGCCGGCTCCTTGCATCACCTGGCTGACGAGTCGGGCTCTCGCTCACCGGACGCTCACCCGGCCTCAAGCGAGCCGACCGCCACTGCATCGGTGTGGGCCGCACGGTGCTCGGCCTCATGCTCTTCTTCAGGTACGCGCAAAGGCAGGACCTTGGCAGCCACCGTCATCATGAGAACGCCGAGCGCCGCCAGTCCCAGTGCGATGAGCACCTCGACGAGGCTGGGAACGTAGGGCGGCGCGTACTGCCCGAGCGGGTTGACGACGAATCCCATGGACATCAGGGAGTAGCGCTTGAGGAAGATGGCGACCACGTACAGGGCCGCGGCCGTGATCTGAATCGCCGGCATATGCCTGTTCTTCCGACTTGCCAACAGGGCGAATGCGATGATGCCCATGACGAGCACCGGCAAGAAGAACTTCGCGTACTCACCCGTGAGGAAGTGCGAGAAGCGGATCGTGTGCCCGGGTTTGGCCGCCGTGGGCCAGTAGATCGTGAGCATCTCCACGACCAGCAAGAAGAGGTCGATGATGATCACCGTGGCGAGTAGAGTCGCCAGGCTCCGGAACATGCTCGAAGTGAGCTCCAGCACGCGGTAGTGCTGCATGATGTAGGCGACAATGAGCAACAGCGCGATACCCGACGCGGTCGCCGACGTGAGGAAGATCGGCACCATGACCGCGGAGTTCCACAGTTCGCGGGACTTGTTGAGCGCCAGCACGAACGCTGTCGTGGTGTGCAGGTAGATGGCGAATGGCAGGGCGATGAGCGTCATTCTGAACGCCAGCTTCTCGCCACCCTTCCCCGTGATGAGGATCCACAGGTCGATGAAGCAAATGATCATGTAGATGTTGGCGGCACTACCGGTGTAGACGAATGGTGACGTGGGGTTGGGTGTCAGCAGCATCCAGACAGCCCGCGCGGGGCGCTCCATATCGGTGATGATGCCAAGCAGCGCCAGCATGACGAGGACCCCCGCCTGCAGCACCGCCACGCGTGAGAGCGGCTTGAACTGCTCGGCCCCGAACAGGTGGACGCTCGCGTAGACGACGAGCCCGCCGGCGGACAGCCCGACGTAGTACATATAGTTCGCGAACCACAGCCCCCACGGGTAGTCGTCCCGCATCGCCATGACGGAACCGCCCTCCGTGAGCGCGGCCCCCCACGCCATCACACCGAGGGCGACCAGGGAGAACAGCAGCGACACAAAGGCCCAGTAGCGGGGGCCTGCCACGCGCAGAGAGCCCAGATCGAAGTCCACTCCGATGAAGCGCTTCACGCCCGGGCGGGTTGTTGAGACGATGGCCATGTCACATCACCCCACGTACCAGATCATCGGTTCGGTGCCGAACTCCTCCTTGAGCCGCCACACGCGGCGGGTCTTGAGCAGGATCGACACCTCACTTTCGGGGTCGTTCAGGTCGCCGAACTTGCGCGCACCGACGGGACAGGCCTCCGTGCAAACCGTGGTCTGACCGTTGCGGGTCCGCTGTATGCAGAACGTGCACTTCTCCACCACTCCCGCCTTCTCTTCGAGCGGGACCTTCGGGTTCACTTCGGCCTTGGGCACTTCGGGCTCGACCCAGTTGAAGTGACGCGCATCGTACGGACAGGTCACCATGCAGTTGCGACAGGCGATGCACTTCTCGTAGTCGATGACCACGATGCCGTCGGGCTCCTTCCACGTCGCGATGACCGGGCAGCCGTAGACGCAGGTCGGCTTCGCGCACTGCATGCACTGGACCGGCATGTACCACTTGTCGGGCCTTCCGGCCTCTTCGTAGTCGAGCACGCCGTGCTCGACGTCCACCTTGCCCAGCTCCATCTCGAGCACCTGGATGTAAGTGAAACCCGCGTTGCGACCGATGTTGTTCTCTTTCACGCACGCGTAGACGCAGCGCCGGCAACCGATGCAGGCTTTCACATCGATGACCATGCCCCACTTCTGATCACCCGCCGGCTCCGCGTAGTGAACGGGCTTGCCGGGGTAGTTGACCGATTGATTCGCTTCGGCGAGGTATCCGATGCCGCCCCCGGGCTCCGGCTCCCCGGAAACGGACTCGCTCGCGTTTGCCGCGGTCGCCGCCACGGTCGCGATCGCAGGGACCGTGCCTGCGGCGAGAAGGCCGGCTGCGGACCCGATGCCCTCAAGGAAGCGGCGTCTCGATACGGTGCACCCCTCCGGGAGTGGCTGCTCGGCGAGTCGGCGTGGATTGCTGTCGTGGCTCATCTCTGTGGCCTTCCCATCACGAGGAATCCGATAATCGAAATCACGATGATCGCGCCGATGGTCGTCGCAATGGAGAGCCACAGGGGGGTGTACACGGGCGGCTTAACGGGCGGACCGGCCATCGGCTTGAAGGGCTCGCGGTCCGAGACGGCCCTGACTTCCATACCGGTACCCTGGAAGGGCGGCAGAGCGGCTACATAGATCCAGGAGGGTGTATGTGGGTCGTGGCACCCGGCCGCAGAGCACTTCTCGGCGTTCTTGCCGTGAACGCCCACCTGCCACTCTCGGTACTGCTGGAAGTGACAGCGCTGGCACACGCGCGAGACATCGCCGGTCACATCCACCCGGGTCCCGTCAGCTGTGAGCAACTTGCCCGGGTCTTTCGTCGGCTCGTCATGGCAGACGAGACACGCGGCCTCACCGTCGCCGAGGATGTCGTGCTCCTCCAAGACGATCTCGTGCTTCTCGAAACCGTTAGGAAGCTCTGGCGAGGGTGTGCCGTCCGCACCAAGGGTGACCGGGTGGCACCGATTACAGGGCTGGAAGGCCGGCTCGCCCGTGGCCGCGGCGCCAGCATGCGCGCTCGTCGTGAAGGCCACCAGCAGGCCCACCGTGATCGCCATCGTGGCCAACGCTGCGCCGTGGCGTCTGCGTAACCAGCCTCTCCGATGGTGGGGCTTCGTATCGGATCGCACAGTGTCTATGGCGCTCACACCACCTTCAGGTCGGCGGGCCTTCACCCATCGGACTGACAGTATCAGCCAATAAGACCTGCACCGTTCGTACCCGATTGTCGTAGTGTTAGGGTTCGGTTAGCGGAAATTCGCTTCGTGTGGGCTATGCTTGGTTCGCGTGAAGACCGCGTCTGCGAGGGAGCGTCCACGTGAAGAAGATCCTGGTCGTCGACGACGAGGAATCGATCCTCAAGATCGTCGACTACGCCCTCACCGAAGCCGGCTATGAGGTTCACACGGCGATGGATGGGCCCGGTGCCGAACTCCTCTTCGAGGAGATCCGCCCAAGCCTTGTCATTCTCGATGTGATGCTCCCGGGCAAGTCCGGGCTCGATATCGCAAAGGATATGCGCGCTGTATCCGGCGTGCCCATCATCATGCTGTCCGCGCGCGGAGACGAGGTCGACCGCATCCTTGGCCTCGAGTTCGGGGCGGACGACTACGTGACGAAACCCTTTTCGCCCAGAGAACTGGTGAGCCGCGTCAAGGCCATCTTGCGACGCGTAGAATCCGAGCCCTCTGGCAAGGCGTGCATCGAGGTCGGCGAGCTCACCATCGACACGCTGTCGCGCCAGGTGAAGTTCGCCGGCCAACCGCTGCACCTCACGACGTCGGAGTACGGGATACTTCTCCACCTGGCCAAGCACCCCGGGACCGCCTACTCGCGTCAGGCCATTCTCGCGGCGCTCTGGGACGAGTCACCCGTGGGAGACGAACGCGCCATCGACGTCCACATACATAACATCCGCGAGAAGATCGAGGCGGACCCGAAGAGCCCCTCCTACCTGCTCACCGTTCGCGGCTACGGATACCGCCTCAGGGAGTCCTGACCCGATGGCACCTCGCAGCAGGGGCTCTATCCGTCTGTGGCAGACCGGGTCGTTCATAGCGGTCGTCGTCGTCGCGATGTTGATTCTGTCAGGCTCGCTTTCCGCGGGCCTGAAGAGAACGCTCACCGTGCAGGTCGAAACGGGCGAACTCAGAAACGCAGCGGCGCTGACGCAGCGTCTGGCTCCGGATTTCCAGCCAGGAACGTCGGGCATGGCCAACGTCAAGACGACGGTTCGGGAGTACCGGAACATCTACGGGGGCGGCGTCTGGGTCTATGACAGCGAGGGCGACTTGGTCGAATCCGCCTTCGATGCCGCACCGATCGAGCCGGTGCTGGAGGCCGCTCGGCTGAGCGGATCGCAGGAGAACGCATCGTATGCCGCAAGCGACCTGCGAAGGGACGGCTGGGTCGTCGCGTCCAAACCATTGACGAGCAAAGACGGCGAGGTCCTCGGGGTGGTGGTGACTTCAAGTGCCGTCGAGCGCCCGGTTGCCATTCTGGCGGCGGTGCGTGACCGACTGTGGATCAGTTTCTGGGTCTCGCTCGCGGTTGCGGGTCTTCTCGGCTTCGCGTTCTCCGAACTCATCAGCGGCCGCATCCGCGCCATGTCCGCCGCGGCAGCGGCTATCGCGGCCGGCGACTTCGAGCAGCGGCTGCCCACGACGCTTGTGCCTGACGAGATTCGGGATCTTGCGCTGTCCTACAACTCCATGGCAACCACCCTCGGTGATGCGTTCGGTGCTCTCCAAGACAGCCAACGACAGATCTCGGCCGTGGTCGAATCGATGGCCGAGGGCCTACTGGCTCTCGACGGTCGCGGCGTCGTGCGCGTGGCAAACCCGGAGGCGTTGCGGCTTCTGGGGCTCACCGACCGTGAGGTCGTGGGCGCGGCCATCGCCACCGCGATCGATGCTCCGGAGATCGCCGACCTACTACGCGACGGCCTGGCCGGCCATCAGTCCGTCCGTTCGATCGAGCTGGGCTCCAGCGTGGTACTCCTCCACTGCACCCCACTGCTCGACTCCGAGGGCACAAGTGAAGGTGCCGTCCTTCTGCTGGCAGACATCACCGAACAGCGGCGTATCGAGGACGCACAGCGGCGCTTCGTCGCGGACGCAAGTCATGAGATGCGCACGCCCGTCGCCGCACTCAAGGGAATGCTCGAACTGCTCGAAGATGGAGCGAAGAACGTCCCCGAGGTCAGAGACGATTTCATCAAGACCATGCAGCTCGAGGCCGACAGGCTCAGCAGGCTCGTCGCCGATCTTCTGACGCTCGCCAAGCTCGAAGCGGGCAACCTCCAGCTCGAACCCGTCTCGCTCCAGGCGGAGGACCTCGTGTCAGACGTCGCCCGGGTGATGACCACACTCGCCGAGCAAGCCGGCGTCGCCCTGGTGACCGACACGGCCGCGGATCTGTCGGTGGACGCCGACAGAGACCGGGTGGTCCAGGTCCTTCTGAGCTTCACCGACAACGCCCTCAAGCACTCACCGCGCGGCACCCGCGTCACGCTGAGTGCACGCGCGCTGGGGGAGAACGTCCGTTTCGAGGTGGCTGACCAAGGCCCCGGAATCTCCCCCGACGAGGCGGCACGTGTCTTCGAGCGTTTCTACCGGGCCGACACATCGCGCTCCGGAGGAGGCGGGACGGGTCTCGGCCTCGCGATCGCGAAGGAGATCGTCGAGGCGCACGGCTCCCATATCGAGGTGAGCTCCACGCCAGGCGACGGAACCGTGTTCGCCTTCTCGCTCGCACGCATACAGAACCCTAACAACACGAAAACGTGATGCGAACCTACAACTGCTGCAGCAAGCGCATATTCATACCAGCAGCAGTTGGCGGACCGGAGAATCGGTCCTGGCACTTGGAGGTTGAGCGTCATGTCTCTCGCCCTAGCAGCCGTCCTCATCATCGGAACCTTTGTGGCCGCGATCGGTGTCGCGATCGGCGTACCCGTTGTCTTGGCATTGATGGCGTACGACCTCTCCTCACACCGGGCCAGCCGTCGGGTGACCACCGCCGTCCGCACAGAGCATGAGTCCGCCGTGCGAATCGGCGTCGAGCGTGGCGTGGCACGAGCGTTCGTCATCGCGGGAGGCGCGTTCTGGTCGATAGCAGCCTTCGCCGGCGCGTACTCGTTCAGCGAGTCCGGCGCGACAAGCGCGCTCTTCGCGGCTCTCATCCCGCTCACCCTGGTGGCAGCGACACTCATCATCGGCTGGTACTACGAGCGCGTGACGGCCGTCTTGCTCGCGCTCGCATCGTTCGCCGTCGTTGCCTGGGGCATCATCTACCAGTTCGAGCCCGGCGTGTGGGGTCTCATGACCTTCGCGCTCCTCGGACCGATGATCACCGCAGCGACGCTGTTCTGGCTCGCACGTCGCGACCAGGAAGCGTTCGAGCGCGCCACCTCGACCCGTCCCGACCTCGCCTTCGTGCTCGCGGCCCGCAGCTCCATCAACTGACTCCGATAGATACGACTCGCCTCTCAAGCGACGCCCGCCCGAGACATCGGTGCGGGCGTCGCTCTGTTCTGTGTCACACTCGTGCCGCGGGCATGTTCCTTGAGCCTAGGGCCGCTGTGACCGTCGGGGCCGAGCGGCCGAACGCCCGAACGCCCTCGTCAATGAGCGCGTAAGGTTTCGGGGGGCGGGAGCCCCGGACCGTCTTGAGGAATAGAACGGGTTTCCTTCTACTCTTGGTGTGTCTAAGACCCAGAGAAGAAAGGAAACCCGCATGCAAGATGATACCGCTGTGCTGATGTCGGC